>CAZANK010000111.1:0-5583 GCA_964486235.1 uncultured Prolixibacteraceae bacterium
AACAGTCCAATTTGCCGAGTAGTGGTTCAACCCTGCTATTTTATGTTTTTGATAATGAACTGGTTTGAAGTTCCAGTTCCCATTTTTTTCCTGAAACAGGGTAAACTCCTTTCCGGGTTGTCGTAGCAGGCTTCGTACCGAATCGTTGAAATAATTCAAGTGACGTAATTCTTCGTATTGTTTTATAATCGGGACTAACCGGGCAAACAATGGGTATTCTTCCAGTGTTTGTTTATCGACACCGCCAAGCATTGACAGCCCTGCATTATTTCCGATCATCTTGCAACATAAATATTCAACATCGTCAGGAAATGTCGGTTCAATCTGAGGCGGGTCCCAGGTCTGGTTTCCCCACCACCCCAGGTGAAGGGGAAGGAGGAGCGGACCGTTCCCTTCTCTTGCAAATTTTTCAACTGCAGATGTATTCCCTCGATAATCTCCGTGCTTATAGGAATGTGTTTTAATCTGGGCAGCATGTAAATCGATGAACTGTTTGTAACCGCGGAACGGCCGGTCCCAGGCCTGCCAACGCGAACGATAGTGCCACAGGTGATGGGTCATTGCACACATTTCCATACTCACCGGCCGCTTCAGGTATTTTGCAACATTAAATATGAACTTGGTAGTATAGTACCATGTGTTTTCATCGCCGTCCAGGATATCGCCGTCCAGCGCATCGAAATAAATGCCGTCAAAGTTGCACTCATTCACAATTTCTGCGGTCCTCCTGGCGATCTCTTCGAATAAGGGAGTTTCAGCTCCCGGTACAAACATGCCAATTTCTTCTTTTAAATAACAGACAGTATCCTTAAGTGCATGCGGGGTAATTTTTGTTTTGTTTACCCCGCGCGTACACCCGGTAAATTTATACGGAGGGGCGCTGGTGACCCCGCTGAACCGGACCAATTCTTCCCCAATGCGGAGCGTCTTACTACTGCCGGAAAGAAACTCAGGCATCGCAAGAATATTCTCTGTAGGTTCCTTTACAACGATCTCCTTATCTTCTATACTTACAGGTTCAGCTATGGTAAAGGAATTATAATATGCCAGGTCGGCACTTGGAACAGGCCTTGCGTATTTCGACTTTTTTTGAATAAAAAAGGCATAGGTCTGCAAGATAGAGGAAATACCAGCTTTGTGCAGTCGTTCATTTATACGTTTAAAATGATCCCAGCCGTCGGGCCATTTTTCCGGGTTCAGTTCAAAATCACCGAAGGTGAAAAAATCATCACCTCCGCCATGACTGTCAATCTGGTTAAATCCCAGGTTCCTACACATTCCGATCCAATCCGGGACAGTTTCCCCGGTTAATGTACCGAAGTTCATCAGGTAAGAACCATATCCTTCTTTTTTCATAAGCGCCCATGCGCCACCTTCGTCGGAAAAGGGGATATCGCTGGCTTTTGTCATGACTTCACGGATAACCGGAAGGATTTTCTCCCGGGGCAAGCCCAGTAACGTTATTTCAGCCCCTTCCAGACCAAATCTTTCATAGCATGTTGCCCACAGATGGGTCTGTAAAGGGGGCAATTGCCTGACATGCGTAAACAGGTTCATAGAAAGCACGCAGGCAGAAAAGGGTTCATAAGGCATCCCTTCCAGCTTTAAAGGAACATTAAGAAAAGTCAGGGATTCAACATTTTCTGTTAGTGAGACAACCTTCAGCGTTAGTTGATTTCCGGCTGCCATAACCTGAATGCCGGCTTCCGCCCCACTCTCTCCAAACTCCATGCGCAGGAGGGAATCCCCGAATACTACTTTTGATACTTCATAGCTGATCCCATTCATGGATAGGAAAGCACACTTTGTTCGGGTATCATGATCGAGATAATCCTTGCCAGTCGTCTTGTCGGTGAATTGTAAATTGGTACCGTCAACCGACAGGACATACCTGAAAAAGTGATTCTCAAGAACGACCTGACCGGAATCACAGCCGTAAAAAAGAAGATTTACCAGCATCAATGCAAAGAAATTGATGATAGGCCTCATTTTAATCGTTATACTTTTCTTCATGTGGTCATCTTTTAAAAATTAGTTTCCAGTGACAAAAATTTAATCAGGCATTACTGCCCGTGGTCTCCCGGAACGTTTCGGGAGGGCGAGCCCGGATGCACAAAGGAAGGAAAACCATCGTAAAATTACCAGCTTTCCCCATCTTATTACATTTTTTATGATAAATTTAAACCCAAAACCGCAATATGACCGGGGAAAACCGCAATATGACCAGGGGCATGAACACAAAAGAAGTATTAATCCGCTTTGCTCCGATGCCCAATCGATGAGTCCAGTCCCAAAAGCCCAGCAATAAACGCATCATTTGTTAAAAATAAAAAAAATTAAAACATGCATACCCGCATTCGGTTTCATAATGTTTGGGCATATCTGTTTATTTGATACTTTTACACCAATATTTTTACACAACTGTTCACGTGTACAGTAAGGAAGAAAACGATCAGACAAGCTTATGATTTTGTCAAAAGAAGCAATCGATCAATGGTATCATTTTTATGATCAATTAATCCATTTCCGGGAGGCGAATGGTCATTGTAACATTCTGCCCGACAGTAAGAAAAATGAGAAGCTGCTTAAATGGGCATTGATCCAGAAAAGAGCAAAGCACCAGTTGCCAAAGGAATTCAAAGAAAAATTAAAAGTGCTAGACTTTGATTTTTCGATTAATCATATAGATAGCTGGTACGAGCACTATGAGGCTTTGGAACAGTTTTTCGCAAAATACGGACATACGCATGTACCCTCTGCGGATCCGCAATACGCATCGTTGCATGAATGGCTGATCACTCAGGTCAGGAATAAAAGCGCTTTAAGCGAAGATCAAAGAGCCAGGCTTGATTCTCTTGGGGTGCATTGGGAGTTTAAAGATCTCCGGGAGTGGAGATGGCATGAGATGTATGCCCAGTTAAAAGATTTTTATCAGGAACATGGCCATTGCAACGTGCCGCAAAAATGGAAAGTAAACCGGAAGCTGAGTTCCTGGGTGTCTGTTCAGCGGCGCAGGATCACTGAGCGGAACATGAAAAAGCACCGCAAAGACAAACTGGATGCCATGGGTTTCGTATGGGATTTCAGGGAGGTGTATGACAACCAGTGGAAAGACAAATTTGACCAGTTAGTCGCGTTTAAAAATAAACATGGACATTGCAAGGTACCCCTGACCTATGCGAATCAGCATCTGGCGGGGTGGGTAGACCGTCAGCGAACGTTAAAGACCAAGGGAAGGCTGCCTGCAGGCCGTGAACAGAAACTCAACGAAATTGGCTTCATCTGGGACTGTGGCGTTTTGCAAGAAGAATGGTGGCAGGAGAAATTTGACCAGCTTCTGCAATACAAAAAGCAATACGGAGATTGTCAGGTGCCTGTAAACTGGAAGGAGAATCCTTCGCTGGGTACCTGGGTGAACACGCAAAGAACGCTGGCAAAAAAAGGGAAAATCGACCCGGCAAAAAAGAAAAAACTGGACGACATCGGTTTTATTTGGAGTAAACAGGCCTGGAAACTTCAACTGAAGAAATACGATCAGCAGTGGGAAAAGAATTACGAAAGGCTGAAAGCGTACAAAAAGGAATACGGTGAAATTCAAGTCTCCGTGCGTATCGATTGGCCGCTGGAACGTTGGACCTGTATCCAAAGAAGGGAAAAGCAAACCGGTAAGATCGCGGCCTGGAAGGTCAAAAAGCTTGATCGGATCGATTTTCCATGGAATATCCACGAATCATATTGGATGAAGATGTACAACCAGCTTGTGCGGTTTAAGGAAAAATACGGACATACCCGGATCCCGTATTACTGGAGCGAAAATCCGCGGTTGGGCCATTGGGTTTCCAGAACACGGCGCAAGATATACGAACTCACAGAAGAACAAACAAAGTTGTTGAATAAAGCAGGCTTTCATTGGCATGTGGTGCGTAAAAATCCGGTACCCTGGAGCCACATGTTCCAGCTTCTGGTTGCATTTAAAAAGGAATACGGGCACACCAGGGTTCCGGTAAAATGGGAGAAAAACAAGAAGCTCGGGAAATGGGTTTCGCGCATGCGTTCTGACCGGGACAAGTTAAGTCCCGAAAGGAGACGGCTGCTCGACGAAATCAATTTCGACTGGGGAAGAAAGATGAGGAACGAACGGTAAGAAAAGGTCCCGTTTTCGGGATCATTTTTGGAGGCAGCAGGTAATGTCATTATCGTATGACAATTTATCATTATGTCCCCGTTTTTACTAAATTTGGATCACGGATCTAAAAAACGCAAACGAGGAATGGTATTTATCTGCGTTAAAGTTACAAATGATATTCATGCCGGGGCGTCACGTCTGGAAATGAGTATCACGCATCCGGACTAAAGCTGACTTCTATGAGGAAACGAGACAAAAGCGGAACAACAACTACGTGCCGTCAAACAGTCGGCTCTTTTTCCTTTGCCGAAAAAGCTACAGTCAGGGTGCTCATTGAAGGGTATGCCCGCCAGGTTGAAAACGGATGGGTTGCCAGTTCCACAACTTGCCTGGTGATTTCGTCGGGTATGAAAATTATCACTGATCCGGGTTGCAACAGGCAAAAGCTATTGGATGCCCTGTCGAAAGAAAATCTATCTGCCGACGATATCGATTTTGTATTCCTGTCGCACGGACATCCCGACCACATCCTGCTGGCCGGGATTTTTGCCAATGCCAGACAGGTCACCTACGATGACGATCTGGTTTATGACCAGGATCGCATGGTTAAATTTGACAAACATATTTTAGGCCCGCATACTGAAGTTATTCACACACCCGGGCATGTACCCGATCATATTTCCTTACTGGTCGACACCAGTGAAGGTGTTGTTGCCATCGCCGGAGACGTTTTCTGGTGGCCGGACGGAGAAAAACAGGACCCCGGTGCCCTTATAGCCGGCCCTTTTGAGCCCTCCGGCCTGAACCGGGAAATGCTTGCCCAAAGCCGTTCACAATTATTAAAAACGGCTGACCTGATCATCCCGGGACATGGAAAAATGTTCAGGGGAATGAAAGGGAAAACGGAGACCGGAAGAAACATAAAAAAGGCGGAAGGGAGACCGGAGAACGGAGAATGGAAACCTGAAGAAAAATAAAAAGGAAGACCGGAGAACGGGAACCGGATGAAATACAGAACTAACAAAAAACCAAATGAGCACGACGGGGAATTTTTATGAAAAAGCTGACGAAGTTCAGAAACCATTAATAATCCTGAATATGCTAAAAATTAATTATCTGAAAGAGGAAGATCAACTAATATGCACGTTCTCCGGTCATCTCGGCGGAGAGGTTTGCGAAAAACTGGCCACCAACATCGACCAGCGATTGACCCAGATCAAGGAAAACCGGACTGATCCGGATCAGTTGCAGGTCATTTTTGACCTGGCTGAAGTTTCGTATATCGCTTCCTCATATATCAGGATATGCATGAGTACAGCAAAAAAACTGAAACCCGGAAATTTTTCAATCATTAACTGTAACCCATTCATCAAAAAAACGCTTAAGATCGTTGGTCTGGATGACATGCTGAACGTCCGATAGGTGTAAAAATTGTCCATAAAATGCAGACATTCGAA
>CAZANK010000111.1:5683-7322 GCA_964486235.1 uncultured Prolixibacteraceae bacterium
TCCGGATCTTTTTGTGCAGATAAAAACTACCGGCAAGTCTGCCCGTCAGCCGTTCGGTCCGGAGGAGACGCTTTTTGCATTTTCGTTTGTTTCGCTGTCGGGATTGACTGAAGCAGTCAATCAATTTGCCAGCAGGGTAATGGGAGAAATCAGTCTGGAAGAGAATGAGTCGCATCCGTTCCCGGCTCTTTTAAAACATTTCTACCTGAGCCTTTCCGTTGAACAAAAGACAGCGGTGCAGGCACTGTGCAGCGCACACCAAGCCGGAATGACGATGCCGCTCCTGCTGGTCGCGGGTGAAATCAATCCGGTTGAATATGTCAAAGGATTGCTGTCGCTCCGGATAAAGCAGAAGGAGCAGTTTTCTGAAATTCTTGAACAGGTGACGGGCGTACAGGCCTGGCTCGATTGCTGGTCGCATAAACCCCATTATAATAATCAATTAACTGACACTATCAGCGATGGGGAGGGCGATACCGTCGAGTTTAAATCGACACTTCGCTGGGATATCCGCGCGGGCAAAACCAACCCGGCTATTGAACGGGCATGTTTGAAAACAATTTCGGCCTTCCTGAATTCTTCAGGCGGAACGTTGCTGATCGGAGTCCGCGACGATGGTTCCATCGAAGGCATCGAAACCGACAAGTTCGCCAATGAAGATAAATTCCTGCTTCATCTGTGGACCCTTATCCGCACTTGTCTGGGTAGGGACTTCACCCCGTATATCCGGACAAGGCTCGAAAAAGCAGAAGATAAAACAGTCTGCATGGTTACATGCCGCCCGGCAGACAGACCGGTATTCCTGAGGCAGCCGGGTTTCAGTGAAGAGTTGTTTATCCGGGTCGGGCCTTCAAGCAACGCCCTGGATATCAGCGAAGCACTGACTTATATTGAAAATCATTACAAATGGCCCGCAAACCAACACACCTTGACGGCATCAACGAAAGCGAACAACGTCGAAGAGCGTTAAAAGAAAAAATATGGAAAATTTTAAGGTTATTCCCGGTTTGTCAGCGAAAGTGGTCCAACTGACAGGTCGTCTCGATACCACGAACAGCGCAGACTTTGACAAGGCGTTACAACCATTGGCAGACCATGAACGGTTCCTCGTTCTGGATCTTTCCCAATGTCCCTATTTATCCAGTTCCGGGATCAGGGTCTTGCTGAAAACCAAAAAGAATTTGCTCACCAAACAGGGAGAGCTCTTTTTGACAGGGATCCTGCCCGAAGTGTATCACGTCATTGAATTGGTCGGGATGCACCTTCACTTCCGGTTTGCCGAAAACCCAGGGACGGCCTGTGCCGCGATTGAAGTCATTCAGTCCCGCGTTTCCGACAGGCATGAATGGCCTTCCGGCGACGCTCACTTTAACTATCAGTCGTCCGGAAAGGAACTACGCCCGGCGCTGATCTGGAAAGACCAGGATATCGCCGGGTACGATGAGTTAAAAATGTCGGTTGGATATGGTTTGCCTGCCGAGGCCGGGTTTGAACATGCAACTCAGCCCGGGTTATTTGTTTCGACGGGACAATGTGCCGCGTTTATTCCCTCCCAGCCCGGAGAATCGCCCGACTTCAGAACAACGTCCGATCCCGGTAAAGCGGGAATCCTGATCACGGAAGCAGTCTCATTCGAAGG
>CAZANK010000111.1:7422-8680 GCA_964486235.1 uncultured Prolixibacteraceae bacterium
TTTTGGGTGAGTGGCATCCGATGAGCAACATCCATTCCTTTTCACAGGTTTTACACGAAAATCTGGCGATCGAAAACATCATCGATGTTCAGCCAATTGATCCTGACAGAATTCTTAAACATCCCCAGTCCTGGGTGTTCCTTTCAAATGGCCTTAAGGATGCGCAGACTGCGCGACTCGTCATTGAAACCTCCGGTCAGCTTCAGTTGGAGCCTTACCAGCATTTTCTGATCAGGCGCTTGTATTCGGATGCGGCAAAGGTAAAGGTTGAAGCGCTGCATGGGGGATACTCCGCACAAACTTTTCAGGTGGCTTCTTACGATTCGGAAGGAAGAAAAATGCGCCCTACAGTCCTGAAAATGGCGGCCCGCCCCATGATTGTCCGGGAGTCGGAACGTTGCCGCCAATACGCGTTACCCTATATTTTCAATAACAGCGCGATCGTGCTGGGAGCTGAGTACCACGGGGAGAAAGGGGCATTGCGGTATAATTTTGTCGGGATTGGCGGTGAAGAATCCCGGTTGAAATGGCTGACCCACTATTTCCACCATTCAGACATGGACATACTCAGCCCTGTTTTTGACAAAGTCTTCCTTCAAATCCTGAAACCCTGGTACGGCCAGCCTGTTTATGGGATCATCTATCCCTTTAAGGATCATGATCCCACGCTGACGTTCTTTCCGCATATTTATAAAACCGCAGATGAGCTTTTTGCCATTTCTCCTGATGAAAAGTTCATCCGGATCCAGGAAACGGGCCGGCAAATGCTTAACCCGTACTGGTTCCTGAAGCACGAATTCCCGGCACGGCGCCATACCTGGATCAACTATTACAGCGGGATCTGCCACGGCGATCTGAATATGCAGAATATCCTGCTGGATGAAAACATGAATGTGTACCTGATCGATTTCTCTGAAACAAAACCGCGTTCGATCATCTCTGACTTTGCACGGCTTGAGGCTATTTTCCTGGTCGATAACGCGCCGCTGGAAGATGAAAAGGATTTGGCCGATTACATTGAATTCATGGTCAATTTTTACGAAAGCCCGCATTTATTTGAAAATAAAGAGATCGTTTATCACGGCAGGCATCCGGAAAAAGTTGCCAAACATGCCGCTTTGGCCATGAAAATGAGAGGATATGCTGTTAGCAGCGTAAAGGGGGATCAGGATCCCCTCCCCTACTACATAGCCTTGCTCGAATGGGTTTTGCCGATCGTATGTTACACGCTCTCCTTTCACCATAAAAGGCTTTCCAT
>CAZANK010000112.1:0-4510 GCA_964486235.1 uncultured Prolixibacteraceae bacterium
GTACGGTCAAAAAAGTCAGGGGCCATGGTATCATTTTGACTGCAAAATTAACAATCATGGCGACTTTATCATGAAACTTTTATCCCTATCTTTGGAATCTCAAAAAGAAAGGATGCAGTTTACACTTAAACATCAGGCGGCCAACTCGGAAGCACGCGCGGGAATCCTGGAGACCGGTCACGGGGTGATTGAGACGCCCGTGTTCATGCCTGTGGGAACGGCCGGATCGGTAAAAGGAATTCACGTCAGGGATTTAAAAGAAGACATCGGCGCCCGGATCATCCTCGGCAACACATACCACCTGTACCTTCGTCCGGGGACCGCGATCATCGAAGGCGCGGGCGGACTGCACCGCTTCAACGGATGGAACGGACCCATCTTAACCGACAGCGGCGGTTACCAGGTTTTTTCGCTGGGCGAGATCCGCAAGTTGTCCGAAGAAGGAGCCCGGTTTCAGTCCCACATCGACGGGTCCTCTCATCTCTTCACCCCCGAGTCCGTGATCAATATCCAGCGTAAAATCGGGGCCGATATCGTGATGGCGTTCGATGAATGCCCCCCCGGCGATGCCGGCTATGAGTACGCGAAAAAGTCGCTCGGCCTCACGCAGCGCTGGCTCGAACGCTGTTATCAGGAAATGGAAAGGACCAGGCCGCTGTATGGATACCACCAGTCGCTGTTACCCATCGTTCAGGGCGGCGTCTATGCCGACCTGCGAAAAGTGGCAGCCGGACATGCAGCTTCCTTCGCCAGCGACGGCTATGCCATCGGCGGATTATCGGTGGGCGAACCGGAAGAAAGTATGTATGCCATGATCGAGGTCGTTAACGCGGTGTTGCCGGCCGATAAACCCCGCTACCTGATGGGCGTGGGAACCCCGGTCAACATTCTGGAAGCCATCGACAGGGGCGTGGACCTGTTCGACTGCGTCATGCCCACACGAAACGGCAGAAACGGCATGATCTTCACCCGAAAGGGCATGATCAACATGAAAAACAAGAAATGGGCCGACGATTACTCCCCGGTCGACCCGGACGGCACATCTTTTGTTGACACCCACTATTCAAAGGCCTTTTTGAGGCATCTTACCGTTTCGGGCGAAATGCTCGGCGCGCAAATCGCCAGTCAGCATAACCTGGCATTTTACCTCTGGCTCGTGAATGAAGCCAGACGTCAAATTCTGTCCGGTAACTTTAAGACCTGGAAAGAAGAAATGGTCATCCACCTCGCACAAAAACGTTGAGACCGTCATTGGTCATTGGTCATTGATTATTGATTATTGATTATTGATTATTGGTTATTGATTATTGGTTATTGGTTATTGATCCCTAATTCTAAATTCTAACAATAAACGCATGAAGTTAAAAATCCTCGACCTATATATCATCATAAAATTCCTTGGAACGTTTTTTTATTCCATCGCGTTGATCGTGAGCATCGCCATGGTGTTTGACGTCTCCGAGAACCTGGACGAGTTCCTCTCCAAGGAAGCCACCGCCAAAGAGATCGTCGTTGATTATTACCTGAACTTCATTCCCTATTTTGCCAATCTCTTCAGTTCGCTGTTCACCTTCATCGCCGTCATTTATTTTACGTCGAAACTGGCCTATAACTCCGAAATTATTGCCATCCTGAGCAGCGGCGTCTCTTTTCACCGGCTCATGAGACCCTACCTGGTTTCGGCAGTGGTGATCGCCCTTTTCTCCTATACGCTCGGAAATTTTGTCATCCCGCCCGCCAACAAAAGCCGGGTCGAATTCAGAAACAAGTATCTGAACACAAAAAACACCGGCCCGGAACAAAATATTCACCGGCAGCTTACTCCGGGTACCTTTATTTATATGAGAAGCTACAATCCGTCAACCGACGTGGGACATAAGTTCACCATCGAAAAGTTTGAGAACGGCAAGTTGATTTCGAAGCTGTCGGCCGACTACATCAAATGGGACCGCGAACGGAAAGTATGGGAGATCAACAACTACTACATTCGCGATATCAACGGGTACGAGGAAATCATCACCACGGGCGCGAAGACCGATACAACACTGAATATGAAGCCGGAAGACTACCGGGTGGTTAAAAATATCGTCGAGACCATGACCCTCCCCGTCCTGAACCGGGAAATCCGCGACCTGAAGCTGCGAGGCGTCAACGCCATTGAATATGAAATTGAAAGACACAAACGGCGTTCGGCCCCGTTTTCATCCTTTATCCTGACATTTATCGGAGCATCCCTGGCGTCGCGGAAAATAAAGGGAGGAATCGGACTGCACCTTGGATTGGGCATCCTGATCAGCTTTTCGTATATCATGTTCATGCAGGTGGCCACCGTCTTTGCCACGTCGGGCTCATTGCCTCCCTCCTTTGCCGTGTGGATCCCCAACCTGACTTTCGGGGTCCTCGCGGCCTGGCTGTACCGGTATGCCAGCCAGCGGTAAAAAATTCAAACACAGAATAAAATTGTTCAAAATCAAGCAATCCGGAAGAATTAACGGAAAAGTCCGAAATGTTATACAAAACCTTCGTGTGATCAAAAAATGGTTACTTTTGTTCCGGATGAACTCCGGCGGATCATCGTCGGAGATTCCCCGGAGAGTTTTAAATTAAATTTCTTAGAATATGTCACTGAAACGGAACATTCTGGATCTCAGGAAACGGAAAGATGAAGTCCTCAAGGGTGGAGGTAAGAAAGCCATTGAAAAACAAGTTGCAATGGGTAAGCTGACCGCCCGGGAAAGAATCCTTTATATTTTAGACAAAGGTTCATTTCGCGAGTACGATATGTTCGTGGAACACGCGGCCCGCGATTTTGACATGGATAAAATGACGCTGGCCGGTGACGGGGTGATCATCGGAACAGGGACGATCGACGGTTCGCCGGTCTGCATCTTTGCGCAGGACTTCACCGTGGCCGGAGGATCGCTTGGGCTCATGCATGCCCGGAAAATAACCAAGATCATGGATCATTCGCTGAAAATGCGGGTTCCGCTGATCGGGATCAACGACTCAGGGGGAGCGCGCATCCAGGAAGGCGTCAACTCCCTGGCAGGGTACGGCGAGATCTTCTTCCGCAACACCCTGGCCTCGGGCGTGATCCCTCAAATCTCCGTGATTCTGGGGCCGTGTGCCGGTGGCGCGGTTTATTCGCCGGCGCTGACCGACTTTGTATTCGTGGTGAACCAGATTTCCAAGATGTTCATCACCGGACCCGGGGTCATCAAGACAGTGCTGGGCGAGGAGATATCGATGGAAGAGCTGGGCGGTGCCAGGGTTCATGCCGAAATCACCGGGAATGCCCATTTCTATGCCGAGAGTGAGATCGAGTGTTTCGAGCAGATCAAGCGGCTGATCTCCTACATCCCCTGGAACAACACGCAAAAAGCAAAAGCCGTTGAACCGGCCAAGCCCACGTTTAAGAAGAAGATTGAGAATATCGTTCCTGCCGATCCCAAGCTCCCATACGATATCCGCGATATCATCAAGGCGGTCACTGACAAGTCGGAATTCTTTGAGATCATGGAGCATTTTGCCCCGAACATCGTCATTGGGTTCGGCCGCATGGATGGTGAGACCATTGGCTTCGTTGCCAATCAACCCAAGTTCCTGGCCGGGGTGCTGGATTGTGACAGCTCGGATAAGGCCGCCCGTTTTATCCGTTATTGCGATTCGTTCAACATCCCGATCATCACCTTCGAGGACCTGCCCGGGTACCTGCCGGGGGTGGACCAGGAACATGCAGGCGTGATCAGGCACGGTGCAAAAATCCTGTATGCCTACAGCGAAGCAACGGTCCCCAAAATCACCGTGATCATCCGGAAAGCTTACGGCGGCGGTTACATTGCCATGAACTCGCGTCATCTTCGCGCTGACTTTGTCTTTGCCTGGCCCACGGCCGAGATTGCCGTCATGGGACCCGAAGGTGCCGCCAACATCGTCTTCCGGAAAGAGATCGCCGAGGCCGAGGACCCTGAGGCCATGCGCCAGCAGAAAATCCAGGAATATAAAAACAAGTTTGCCAATCCTTATGTGGCCGCGGCCCAGGGATACATCGACGAAATCATTGAGCCGCAGGAAACCCGGGTTACCTTGCTCCATGCCCTGCGGGTCTCTGCCAGCAAATCGATCTCCGGACCCGCCAAAAAACACGGGATCCCGCCGTTCTAGCCGTAAGCTGTAACGCTGCGTCCAATTCTAATATTCTAATATTCTAGTCTTCTAATATTGGTAAAATGGCTGAAGAAAAAGTGGAAACCATCATCGTGCACAGTGCGGTATACAAAACAGAATACACCAAAAAATACCGGGGCCGCGTGAAGTGGGAAAAGCCCAATGACAATCATATTTATTCGGTTATTCCCGGAACCGTGGTCGAAGTATTCGTGAAGCCGGGTGACGTCGTAAAGCAGGGCGACACCCTCCTCATCGTGGAAGCCATGAAGATGCACAACACGGTTCACATGCCGGTCAACGGCACGATTGACGTCGTCCACATCAAGCCGGGCGACAAGAT
>CAZANK010000112.1:4610-8669 GCA_964486235.1 uncultured Prolixibacteraceae bacterium
CCGCTTCCCGACATCAACGCGAACGAGGCGCCCTGCTCATACAACGTCTGCTTGATGCGCGCCACCTCCGGATATTGGTCAAACACGTAGTGTTCGAATTGGTTCAACACGTTTCCCCGCCACCGGGGAACGCCAAAGCCGGTCAGTCCTTTTAACGACAGGCGGCTCCCCCGCGGAACAACATGCCGGTATGCCTCTGCCGTGGAAACGGAAACCGGAGGCTTCACCAGGACGAGGGAATAACCGCTCAGGTCCAGTTTAACATCCTCCATGATCTCTCCCCTGCCGGTGGCAAAAACAGGCTTCCCGTGAAGAAAGAACGGACAATCACTTCCCAGCGCCAGCGCGTACTGCTTCAGCTTCTCCCGGCCAATCCCGAGCCGGAACAGCTCGTTGAGCAGCATCAGCATCCCCGTGGCATCGGACGACCCTCCTCCCAGTCCTGCCCCCGGGGGAATATTCTTGTGCAAATGAACCTTGACCGGCGGAATCGGGTAATCGGACTTTACGAGTTTCCAGGCCCGGGCAACCAGGTTATCCCGGGGATCACCCCCCACCGGCAGTCCTGACAGTTGGATATCGAAACGACGGGCTTCGATCACCTCCAGCGCATCCCGGAGTTGCACGGGATAAAAAACCGTCTCCAGGTTATGAAACCCATCCGGACGCTTTCCGGTCACCTGCAGTCCGATGTTGACCTTTGATATCGGATACGTGATCATCCATGAACGAATTAAGGGTAATCAATCAGGTATAATCCTCAACCGGATCGCAGGTGCATACCAGGTTCCGGTCTCCGTACGCGTCGTCAATCCGCCCCACCGGAGGCCAGAATTTATTCTCCCTCAGCCACGGCAGCGGAAATGCCGCCTGCCCGCGACTGTAAGGATGGGTCCATTCATCGGCCACGACCGACTCCGCCGTGTGAGGCGCATTACGAAGCGGGTTGTCCAGCTTATCCTGCAAGCCGTCGATCACCTCCCGGATCTCCGCCCTGATTTGGATCATCGCTTCAATAAAGCGGTCCAGTTCCTGTTTCGACTCGCTTTCGGTAGGTTCAATCATCAGGGTCCCGTGTACCGGGAATGATAATGTGGGGGCGTGAAAGCCATAGTCCATCAAACGTTTGGCGATATCCGCCTCCGTTATTCCCGATTCGGCCTTCAGGTGCCGGCATTCCAGGATCATCTCATGGGCCACGCGCCCGTTTTCGCCGGTGTAAAGGACCCCATAGCTGTCTTTCAGGCAGCTTGCCACGTAGTTGGCGTTTAGAACGGCGATCTCCGTGGCCCTTTTCAATCCGTCGGCGCCCAGCATCTTGATATACCCGTAGGTGATCGGCAGCACCGACGCACTGCCCCAGGGAGCTGCCGCGACGGCGGTGATGCCGATATGTCCGTTATTCATGACCGGGTGCGACGGCAAAAATCCGACCAGGTGTTCGGCCACGGCGATGGGTCCCACGCCCGGGCCCCCGCCCCCGTGCGGAATGGCAAAGGTTTTATGCAGGTTCAGGTGGCAGGCATCCGCCCCCACGCGCCGCGGGTTGGTCAATCCAACCTGGGCATTCATGTTGGCCCCGTCCATGTATACCTGTCCGCCATACTGATGGACGATCCGGCACATCTCCACCACCGACGACTCAAACACCCCGTGGGTGGAAGGATAGGTGATCATGAAAGCCGCCAGGGTATCCTGGTATTCTTCAGCCTTCTCCCTCAGCGCGTCCACATCGATGTTCCCCTTCTCATCACACGGCACCACCACCACGTTCATGCCCGCCATAACGGCGCTTGCCGGATTGGTGCCATGCGCCGACGCCGGGATCAGGACCACATTACGCCGGTGATCCCCGCGGCTCAGGTGATAGGCCCTGATCACCATCAGTCCGGCATATTCCCCGGCCGCTCCCGAATTGGGCTGAAGGCTGACATCTGCAAAGCCGGTAATTTCCGACAGGTCCCGCCGCAGTTCCTCCATCATCTCCTGATAGCCGCGGGCCTGGTTTTTAGGCACGAACGGGTGGATCCCGCCAAACTCGATCCAACTCAGCGGCAGCATCTCGGTCGCCGCGTTCAGCTTCATCGTGCAGGAACCCAGCGGGATCATCGAATGGGCCAGCGAAATATCGCGATGCTCCAGCTTCTTAATGTACCGGAGCATCGAGGTTTCGGAACGGTATTTCTGAAACACCTCCTGCTGCATAAACGTCGACACCCGCAACTGCCCCGCGCTCAGCGCGCCGGCTTCCGGGTAAGACTTGATCCTGGGGTAACGTTTATTTGCGGCTTTGGCAAACACTTCGATGATCCAGTTTATATCGTCCAGGTTGGTGGTTTCATCGATGCTCAACCCGACCTCGCCCTTGTCAAAATAGCGGAAGTTCATCTCCAGCTCGAGCGACAACCATTCCAGGTCCTCGCATTTCACGTATTGGGGCAACACGAAGCGGATGGTGTCGAAGTAATCGCGGTTGCACTGTCCGTAACCCAGGGCAGTGATCTCCTTGTCCAGCAAGGCCGCGATGGCGTGGATCCGCCCGGCGATCTGCCGGATGCCATCCGGTCCGTGGTACACCCCGTAAAAGCCGGCCATCGTTGCCAGGAGGGCCTGCGCCGTACAAATATTGGAGGTCGCCTTCTCGCGCTTGATATGCTGTTCGCGGGTCTGAAGGGCCATCCGCAGGGCCCGGTTCCCGTGCCGGTCTTTGGAAACACCGATGATCCGCCCGGGCATGTTTCGTTTAAACGCCTCCCGGGCGGCGAAGAAGGCCGCATGGGGGCCCCCGTAGCCCATGGGGATCCCGAAGCGCTGGGAACTGCCAAACACGAGGTCAGCCCCCCACTCGCCCGGGGGCGTCAGCATGGCCAGGCTCAGCAGGTCGGCAGCGACGCCCACCCGGACATCAACCGCATGAGCCCGTTCGACAAGCTCCCGGTAACACCGCACCTCCCCGTTCGAATCCGGGTACTGCACCAGGACGCCAATCACCTCTTCCGTGAAGTCAAATGCCGACACATCCATCACCTTCAGCACAATGTTCAGCGGGGCGGCCCGTGTCTTCAGCACGTCGAGCGTCTGGGGCCACATAAAACGGTCGGCCAGGACCACGTTGGCGCCCGCCTGCCCCTTCTTCCGCGAACGGATATGGCGCATCATGATCATCGCCTCGGCAGCAGCCGTGGCCTCGTCCAGCAGCGACGCGTTCGCGAGCTCCATGGCCGTCAGTTCACAGACCATCGTCTGAAAATTCAGCAACGCCTCCAGCCTCCCCTGCGATATCTCTGCCTGATAAGGCGTGTACGAAGTATACCACACCGGATTCTCCAGCACGTTCCGCAAAATCACCGCGGGCGTGATCGTGTCATAATAGCCCATCCCGATGTACGTATTGAAGACCTTATTCTTGTTGGCCAGAGCCAGAATCTTCCGGTAATACTGACGCTCCGTCAGCCCGTCGGCGAGTTGCAGCGGCTTCTCCAGCCGGATGTTCGCGGGAATGGCCTGGTCGATCAGCTCATCGACCGACGCGACACCAATTTTTTCCAGCATTTCGCTGATCTCTTGTTCCCTCGGTCCGATATGACGGGCCACGAATTTATCACTTGCCATGTGTGTATTCCTATAAGGTTAAAAAGTTTACAGTTTACAGTTTACAGTTCGATGTTCGATGTTCAAGGTTCAACGTGGCATGGTGGAGACCTTTCCACCTGGCTGCCTTGTCACCTTCTTTCCTTACGGCCCACGACCAGGAACGGATTATTCCCCTTCTCCGCCCCGATCGTCGTTTCAGGGCCGTGGCCGCAGTACACCACGGTATCGCCGGGTAAAACCAGCAACTTCTGGTGAATGTGCCCGATCAGTTGTTCGTGATTTCCCTTTGGCAAATCCGTCCGCCCAATGCTGCCGCGAAAAAGCACATCGCCGGCGAGCAGAAATTTCTGCCCCGGATGATAGAAAACCAGACTTCCCGGCGCATGACCAGGCACATGGATCGTCTCCATCCGGGAGTTTCCAAAACACACCGGCTCCCCCTCGCTGATCCACCCATCCGGTGGA
>CAZANK010000113.1:0-8657 GCA_964486235.1 uncultured Prolixibacteraceae bacterium
AACATATAGGCCAACACCAGGATGAAGGCAATCACGAACGACCACAATCCGCTGTTGATCGCTTCCTGACCCAGCGAAGGTCCGACAATTTCTTCCTGGATAATATGGGCCGGCGCCGGCATTTTTCCCGACTTCAGGATATTGGCAAGGTCCTTGGCTTCTTCCACCGATTCCAGTCCGGTAATGCTGGAACGACCTCCGGTAATCTCCCCGTTCACCGTGGGGTACGAACGCACATAATCATCCAGCACAATGGCAATTGATTTGCCGACATTGTCTTTGGTCAGACGTGCCCACACTTTCGCCCCTTCGGAGTTCATGGTCATCGAAACTTCCGGACGGCTGCCCATTTGTTCGTAATCCTGCCGGGCATCGACAATGACGTCTCCGGTCAACGGAGCCCGCTGATCACGGCTGGTCACTTTGATCGCGATGAGCCTGAAGTAATTCCCTTCCTCGTCCACCGGTTTTGCCGTCCATTTAAACGTCATGTTCCGGGGGATCACCGAAAGAACCTGGGGCATCTTCAGATACCTGTTCACCGTGGCGGTATCATTGTAATGCGCCGTACCGGCAACCGGACCCGGGTATAACTGTCCCTGCGGCGTCGTGCTGGGTGTCAGTGCCGCAAACAAAGGATATTCTTTCTTAAAATTGGCCAGATTGTCGATCCCTGCCGAATCGCCCTTTGCCGCTTCCAGTTCCTGCAGGAGGCTTCCCTCGTCCGTTTTGACCGAATCAACCTCGGCTCCCTGCACAGAATCAACCTCAGCGATGGTGTGAAGCACCCCTCTCAGTTTTTCATTGATCTGCATCATCACGGGGTAAACCTCGCTGTTCTCGTATGTTTCCCAGAACTCCAGGGTCGCTGTTCCCTGCAATAGCTTACGGACACGCGCCGGGTCGTCAATGCCGGGAAGTTCGACCAGGATCCGTCCGCGGGTCTGCAACGGCTGGATATTGGGCTGGGCCACGCCGAACCGGTCAATACGGGTCCGGATCACGTTAAATGCGTTGTCAATGGCGGCGTCGGTTTCATCACGAATAACCCGAAGCACCTCGGCATTGCTGGAGTTGTACTTCACTTTCTCCTTCAGTTCGAGGGTGTTAAAAACAGCAGCCAGGCTGGCATTGGGGTCGATCTCCTCAAAAGCCCGTCCGAAAAGCGTCACAAAATCATCCTGACTGTCCCTTTGCAACCGGGCGGCATGTTTCAGCGCCGCATTGAATGTTGAATCCATGCTGTAGTTGGACAACGAGCGGATCAGATCCACCACCGACACTTCGAGCGTCACGTTCATCCCACCTTTCAGGTCAAGACCAAGATTCATTTCCAGGGCCTTCACATCCTTATAGGTGTACTTTTTCAGTCCAAAAAAGTTATACACGGTTTTACTGGACATGGAATCCAGGTAAAACAATTCTTTCGCCCTGTCTCCCTTTGCATACGCAACGGCATCCTGCTCCACCTGCCTGGCCTTAAACGTAAAGGTCAACTGATAAGCGCAGACTAATGCCATCAAAATCGCAAAAGTTTTAATTAGTCCTTTGTTTTGCATACCTACAAAATTTAAGTTTTTTATGTTGTTTTGATTTTTTGAAAGATTTTCGTGGAAGGGGCACCGGCTTCTGCCCGAAGCTCAACCCGCCAACGGGTCATCGTCGGTCCCCGCATGGAGCCACGGATTGAAATCCATCACACGGATGATCCGGACAAAAGGTCTTCGTTCTTTCAGCGACCCGGCCTTTAGCAGATGAAAGGCCCGGCAATCATGATATCTCGTGAGAAACTCATTTCGGGTGACTTCGAACAGCAAACCTGAAAAAAGCTTATCACCCCTTTTTTTCAACTTGAAAGGACTGACGGGATTACAAAAGACGAGCTGACCGCCATACATGAACTGCGCCTCCGACCGCTGCTGCATCTCTTTGACCAGATTCTCAGAGCCTTCATGGAGCGCATCAAACACGACGGCACACAACACCACTGCCATTCCCGCCAGAATACGGGTAATCGCTTTCCTGGATATGTATTTGCTTACGTTCATCGTTAAAAAACAGCAGGCAAATATAAAAAAAAGAATGGTTATCTGGTTGAATAGCTTTGTTGTTTGTAGGGTATAAATTTTTGTCGCCGTTAACCCGCCGGACAGGCCGTCATTCGTCCGTTACTTTTTCTTTTGAAAAGAGATCGTTAAAGCCTGATAGTCAATATGACACCCATAAGCGGCCATCACATCGCTGCCAAGCAGTCCGGCGATTTGAATATCCCGGTACTTCCGGTAAATTTCATTGACGTGCGACAAATCGATCAACGCGACCTTCAGATTCCTGATTTTCAACTTCCCCAGCCTGATCTTCCCCAGATGGCCCACACGGGTCTCGACCATTCCCACACTGATGCCGGCACTTTGATACTGTTCATGACCGTCGTCTTTCATCAACTTGTAATGGTCTTCCAGATTCTTGTCAAAAACGGTTTTGGAGGCTCCGGTGTCCACAATCCAGAAAATTTCCTTTCCACCCAGTTTCCCTTTCAGTACCAGGTGAAAATTATTTTCCTCCAATTCAATTAATTCCAGTGGTAAGATGACCATAAGGGCTTTTATTCAAAAAATGGCCCCCGCAGTTCTTGCGGGGGCCATAAAGTTACACGAATATTTTAATCTTTGAATTTTCCGGTCACAGAATGTTCATGCCATCCAGCACATCCATCACACTTTTTACGGATTGTGCCGACTCTTGCAGAAGTTTCTTTTCATCTTCGTTCAGCCCGACTTCAATGACCTGTTCCACGCCGTGTTTGCCAAGCTTGACAGGAACGCCCACGAAAACATCGTTCAGTCCGTACTCGCCTTCCATCTTCACACAGCAGGGGAAAATCCGCTTTTGGTCCATCACAATCGCTTCGACCATCTGCGCTGCAGCAGAACCCGGCGCATACCAGGCCGATGTTCCCATCAGGTTCACCAGTTCTCCGCCGCCTTTCTTTGTTCGTTCGATGATGGCATTCAGCTTCACCGCATCGATCAGCTCAGTCACGGGGATCCCTGAAACAGTCGTATAACGGGGCAGCGGCACCATGGTGTCGCCATGGCCACCCATCAGCAGCGCCTGAATATCACGTGGAGACACATCGAGCGCCTCTGCCAGAAAAGCCCTGTAACGCGCCGTGTCCAGTACACCGGCCATCCCCATCACCCGGCTCTTGGGATACTTCGACGTGACGTACGCAGCATAGGTCATCACATCCAACGGATTGGAAACCACGATGATCTTGGCATCCGGAGAATACCTGACCACACTTTCAGTCACGTTTTTAACGATCCCCGCGTTGATCGAAATCAGGTCGTCCCGGCTCATCCCGGGTTTCCGGGGAAGTCCCGAGGTGATCACCACCACTTCCGATCCGGCAGTCTTTTCATAATCATTTGTCGATCCCGAAAGACGGGTATCGTACTCATTGACCGGCGCCGTTTGCCACAGGTCCAACGATTTTCCTTCCGACAGCCCTTCCTTGATGTCAATTAACACAACCTCCTGAACAATATTTTTCCCTGCCACGATCTGAGCACACGTAGCTCCAACATTACCGGCACCAACGACTGTTACCTTCATAATTCATTATTTTTGATTATCCTACTAAAAGAAAGAACAAAGATAAAGCTATTTTATCGACTGGTTAAAATCGCTTCGGAATAATCGATCTCTTTAACAATTTCATAAAGCCACAAGCAGTGCTTTTAGTCGTGTGCAGTGAGTCACCAGACAACCCTTCTCCGGTCTCCGGTCTCCGGTCTCCGGTCTCCGGTCTCCGGTTCAAAGTTCCTGCGGCCCGTACAGCAGCACCCGGTCCCCTTCACGGAGCCCATCCTTTACCACCACAAACTGACCGTTTTCCGGCCCCAGGTCCACCCTTGTTTTAACAATCCTGCTCCCCTGCTGAAGGTATACCACGCTGGTTTTCCCGTCTTTAAAGATCGATTTTAACGGGGCCAGCAGGACCTGGCGGTGTTTGCTGGTGATGATATCGTTGTTACAGGTCATTCCCGGCTTTAAATCAGGATCGGAATGATCCAGCCGAATCACCACTTCGAAAGCATTCATATCAAAACCGCTTTTAGTTTCACCCATGTTCGCGATTTTATGCACCTTCCCGGAGAAAGTCTTCCCGGGCAGCGCATCGACGGTCACCCGGACGGAATCGCCAAGGCTGATTTTGGCAATATCAATCTCCTTGATATACGTCTGCACGATGGCCGACGACATGTCGGGCAGCATGGCAAGGGTAGGCCACCAGGCCATGATCTGGCTGTCCTTCGTCAGTTTTTTCCCCAGGTAATCTTCACTAACCATCACGATCCCATTCCCGGGCGAGGTAATTTGGGTACAAGTCAACGCTTTCTGAAATTTGCGCAGGATTTCCTGAAGGCGGGTTGCGTTTTCCTCATTCCTTCTGATCCTCACTTTCAGCTTATTTTGTTCCAGCAGGTAATCCCGTTTCCGTTTATCCAGGGCGATCTGTGCTTTTTGATATTCCATCTGAGCCTTGCGTTGCTGGGCGCCTGACTCAAATTTTGACACGTCCAGGTCGATCTGCCTGTACTGGAGATCGAGCAGGGCATTGGCAATATCCTCCCGTTTCGCGGTCAGGCTCACCGTGCTGTCGATAATGGCATGTTTCAATTCGGCGTCAACCTTTTCCTTCTCGATCATCCGCTGCCGCATGTTATTCATCAGCTCGCTCTGATCAAGCCGGGCAATAAAGTCACCTTTACTGACTTTTTTCCCTTCCTGAACCAGGTCAACGATCTTGAAGTTCCACACACGAAGCTCGTAATCCTGTAACGCCTGATCCAACTCAATCTTAACCGACTTTTCCCCGTTGATTTCGCCCCTTCCCGAAACAACGGCTTCAAGGCTTCCAAACCGGATGATCTCCGATTTTCCCGCTGAGCTTCCCCGCCGGAGAAAGACAACAGCCAAAACCAGGAGCAAAACAGCCCCGGCCAAAATGAATCCTGTTTGTCTTCTTGTCATGATGTTTATTTTTCCAGTAACTCATCATACTCGGCCGATAAGGCCTTCCGGGTCATAAAGTCAAACAAGGTCTTCCGCCTCAGCGAATAATAATAGTTCCAGTAATTTCGCACGGTGTTGATATAGGAAAGCCGCGAACTCTCCAGGTCATTGCGGGAAATATTCAGCTTCACCACATCCGCCTTCCCGATCATAAACCGCTGCAGGGTAACTTCATATCCTTTTTGAGCGACGGTGTCGGCCAGTCCTGCCGTTTTTACCTGTTCGGCCTGCAGGTTAAACTCCGCCACATCCTGTAAAAGCCCCTGTTCAAAATCAATTCGATCCTGTTCAATCGCTGCCCTGGCCACTTCCCGGTTATACTGGGCCATTTGATAACTTCCCTTCCTGCGCCCCCAGTCGACAACCGGAATGGTGACGCCCAGCCGGAACCGCTGACTTTTATCCGGATCTTTATAGACCTCCGAAAACTCCGGAGACGACTGGTCCAACCCGTACAAGGCAAAGACACTCGTGTTGAAGCCAGCTTCCGATCTTGTCCGGGCTACCGCCTGGTCCTGTTCCAACAGCCGCTGCTGATGCTCCAGGACGATGGGATTATTCTCCAGCGCCTTGTCAATCGCCTCCCTTGCGCGAATCTGAATATCCGGTATTTCAGAGGGAACAATGCACCGGATAACGGTGTTTTCATCGAGCGACAGGAACGAATTCAGGTCGGTCTGGGCCCGGTTCACCTCCGACCGGGAAACATTGAGCGACTGCTTTGCCCGCAGCAGATTGAGCTCGAAGGTGAGCAGTTCATCCTGGGTGACCGTTCCGACCTGGAACCGGCCTTTCCCGATCCGGTAAAGCGTATCGGCACTGGCCAGGTTGTTTTCGGCAATGTTCAACTGGATTTGTGCGCCGGCCAGGTTGAAAAACTTGCCGACCGCTTTAATCGCCAGGGCCTCCCGGGACTCGATCAGCTCCTTCTTTGCCCGCTCAAACTTCACCGGTTCAATCCGGGTTTTCCATCTCAGGGCATTGTACCCGTTCAGGCTCTGCTGGTATCCAATGCTGATGGGCGTGGTCTGGTAAGAATCACTCTGGTTGCCTCCCAGGTTTTTTACAATGCCCAGCTCCGACTGCAGGAAAAGACTCCCCCCGGTCAGCGCAATATTCTGGTTCAACGCCATGTTGAAATTCGAGTTAAAATACTCGCGTTGAACATACTCCTCTTCGTTGGTTTCGAAATTATACTCTTTTGACCGGTAATGGTTGAAATCGAGCGGCGTGGCCTGAAGCGTCAGGGAAGGAAGCCGGTCGGCCCTGAAATAACGGTACTCCCAGTAACTGGCCCGGTACATATTTTTAATCCGAAACGCATCAATGGAATTTTGAGAGGCCAGTTCGATCACCTCATCAAGTGTCATGTCCATGGTTTCACCCTGCGCGAAAACACCAGCCGATATCAGGATGGCCATGGTGAAGGTAAAAATCTGTTTCATAAGCGAAATAGTTAAAGGGTTTCAGCTTCCTATTGCCTCAGCGACTCCACCGGGTCTTTTTCAGCGGCCTGTTTCGCCGGGAGGTATCCAAATAAAATCCCCACCACGGCCGACACACCGAAGGCAATCACGATACTGAAAAACGACACGATGGTCTTGATATCGAAGACCATCGTGATCGCTTTGGATAAGGCGATCCCGAAAATGATCCCGATCACTCCGCCAGTCACGCTAATCAGCGTCGATTCGGCCAAAAACTGAACAATGATATCTTTGCGTGAGGCGCCGATCGCCTGTCGTATCCCAATCTCCCTGATGCGCTCCAGCACCGAAGCAAGCATGATATTCATGATGCCTATTCCGCCCACGATCAGGGAGATTCCGGCTATCGCACCCAGAACGATGTTAAAGATATTCTTGGTCCGCTGTTGCTGCTTCAGCAACAGTTCGGGGATGGTGACTTCAAAATCATACAGTCCTGAATGGCGGCGAAGCAGCATCTTCCTGACGGCATTGGCGGTAGCGCTCAGTTGCTCCGTTTCCTTGACCTGGACGATGATCTTGCTCAGTTGGTTAATATCCGGATCGCTGTCCATCTCGTCTTCGGTCATTTCCATACCGCCAAAGATCACAACCCTGCCCCCGTTTTCGCTTTTGCCGGAATTGACCTTTTCCACCTCGTCGCTCCGGATCAGCGCCCGGTTTTTAAACCGCAACAGAACGGTCTGTACCGGCACAAAAATCTTGTTATCGGAACTGCTGATCCCCATCTCGTCCGAAGCAGAAGCCGTAAAATCACGTCGTTCTGCCACCCCGATAATTCTCAGCCAGATTTTCCCGCACTTGATGTATTTTCCGACAGGATCGTCCTGGTTAAAAAACACATTCCGGATGTTGTCGCCAATCACACAGACCGGCTGTCCCGACCTGTTCTGGTATCCGTTGAAAATTTCACCCTTCTGCATACGGATATTGAACAGGTCAAAATAATTTTCGTTTGTCCCTTCCAAAACCACCGGCCTGCTTTTTCCATCCACGATAGCCGAATAGTTAAAGGACACGACCGGACAAACTTTTTCTACCGTGGGGATCACTTCCTGAATACCATTCGCATCCAGCAGCGTCAGCCCTTTTGAAAATTTCGTGACGGCACCTTTCTCATCGCCTTCCTTCTTGCCGCTTTCACTGACCACATGTTCCGAGGGTGTGACGATAATATTATTGACGCCCACCATTTTGATTTGCTCCAGGATCTCGTGTTCTGCGCCGTTGCCAATCGCCATCATGCTGATCACCGCAGCTACCCCGAAAATGATGCCCAACGCGGTCAACAACGACTTCACCTTGTTGTCGACAATGGCCTCCAGGGCAATGGCTATATCGTGAAAATAATGCTGAACGATCATCTTGTCAGGGATTAACGTGAAGGCTTAGCCGAATTCATGATCATGCCGCCAGGGGGCACGCGCCCCTCCGTATTCCTTTTTGAGGTCTCTTCGGGCCGCACCTTTCCTGCCTCCTCCTTCTCCGCCCTCTCCTTTTTTATCCCGGCATAAATCTCCAACCCGCTGTACGGAATATCCTGCGGGTTTTCAGGTTCAGTCAAACAAAGCCGGTCCCCCTCGTTCAACCCGCCGGCGACCAGGACGAAATTTTCGTTCGCTTCGCCCAGCTTGACAATCTGCCGGCTCACCTTGTCCTTCAGCAAATAGACAAACTGCAGGCTGTCGTTCTCAAAAACCGCGTCGGCCGGGATAAACAACGTATCCGGATAGGTGTTGGTCGAGATGATGTTGCTGGTGGTCATCGCCGGCTTCAGATCGGCATCGTCGCCAAACACCTTAATTTTTACCTCAAAAACCCGGGCATCGCTGTTTGGCATCGACTGCCCGATATTGGCAATCGAAACGACCTCCCCTTTCATCTCTTTCTCCGGGAAAGCATCAATCCCGATGGTCACCGGCTGGCCTTCCTTCACTTTCGATATGTCGATTTCGTTGATATAGGTCCTCGAGATCAGGTTCCTCATGTCGGGTATCGTCGCCACCGCACTTCCTCCCGAAACTTCAGAGCCTACCTTGGTGACTCCCCACGGGTTCTTCACGTAGGTGACAATCCCCGCTTTGGGCG
>CAZANK010000114.1:0-2547 GCA_964486235.1 uncultured Prolixibacteraceae bacterium
TGTGAATATCTGGTCGATCCGGTAGGCATTGACGTGAAAGTACCCCGGCTCAGTTGGCAAATGCTTTCGGACGAGAATGACGCGAAGCAAACCGCTTTTGAGATCCGCGTTGCCGCTTCAGTTGACGACCTCGGAAAGAAAGCTAAACTGATCTGGACTTCGGGAAAGACGGAAAGCGGACAGTCAGTGAACGTGAGCTACGGGGGCCCCGCATTGAAGTCGATGCAGCGGGCATACTGGCAGGTGCGCATCTGGGATGGGAAAAACAAAGTCAGCGACTGGAGCAAACCCGCTTTCTGGGAAATGGGGCTGCTTGAACCGTCCGACTGGAAAGCATCCTGGATTGGGGACGGCGCCGTCGGGAAAGATGGTAATTCCCGTCCAAGCCCATATTTCAGGAAAGAGTTTGCTGCGGGTAAAAAAGTAAAATCGGCCCGGATCTATGTGACTGCGCATGGCTTGTACGAACTGTTCCTGAACGGTAAGAAAGTAAGCGACGACTTGTTTACCCCGGGCTGGACCAGCTACAATAAACGTCTTCAGTACCAGACCTATGATGTAACCGCTCAGTTGGAGCCCACAAATTCACTGGGTGCAATTCTCGCTAACGGATGGTTTTGCGGAAGGATCGGGTGGAAGGGAGGAAAGGGCTATTATGGAAGTGACCCTGCCTTTTTGCTGCAGCTTCAGATCAACTATGCCGACGGTACCAGCGAAACAGTGGTTACCGACCAGAGCTGGAAGACCTCCACAGGACCTGTCTTATCATCCGACATCTATGACGGCGAAGTCTATGACGCCCGCCTGGAAATGGAAGGATGGAGCCGCCCCGGATTTAATGATCATACCTGGGCCGCTGTAAAGACGCCCGATTTACCAAAAGACAAACTGGTTGCCCCTCAGGGTGTTCCGGTGAAAGCCATTCAGGAAATCAAACCGGTGAAGCTTCTGACAACTCCCAAAGGCGAAACGGTGTTCGACATGGGACAGAATATGGTTGGCTGGGTTCGTCTGAAAGTCCAAGGGAAGAAGGGACACCAGGTGACCCTGAAATTCGCCGAAGTACTTGATAAGGAGGGCAACTTTTACACCGACAACCTTCGGTCGGCAAAAGCCACTAATACCTACACGCTGAAAGGTGATGGAGAAGAGATTTATGAACCGCGTTTTACTTTTTTCGGTTTCCGTTTTGTAAAGCTTGAAAACTTTCCGGGAACCCCTGCCGTGGATCAGATCACCGGGGTGGTAATCCATTCCGAAATGGCTTCCACAGGTACCTTTTCATGTTCGGATCCTTTGATCAACCAGCTTCAGCAGAATATTCAGTGGGGACAGAAAGGGAATTTTCTGGATGTTCCCACCGACTGTCCGCAGCGTGACGAAAGGCTTGGCTGGACAGGCGATGCACAGGTTTTCAGCATGACCGCCGCCTTTAATTTTGATGTGGCTGCCTTTTATACCAAATGGATGAAAGATGTTGCTGCCGATCAGCTTCCCAATGGCCGGGTTCCCCATGTCGTTCCCGATGTGTTAAACGGTGAAGGCGGATCGACGGCGTGGGCTGACGTGGCCGTCATTGTGCCCTGGACCATGTATCGGATCTACGGTGACCGCCGCATCCTTGAGGTCCAGTATCCCAGCATGAAGGCTTGGGTCGATTTTATGAAGGAAAGGGCAGGGGAGGATCATCTCTGGACGGGCGACAACCATTACGGCGATTGGCTGGCATTTGCCAGTAACCGCTCTGATTATACGGGCGCGACCACCGAAAAAGACCTGATCGCCACTGCCTATTACTGTTATTCCAGCACGTTGCTGTCGAAAATCGCAGCCATTCTTGGTAACCGGCACGATGCGGCAGCATATACTGCACTGGCCGAAAATATCAAAAAGGCGTTCAATGCTGAGTTTGTTTCACCTAACGGCCGACTGGTATCGCATACCCAGACTGCTTATGCGCTGGCCCTTGCCTTTGATTTGCTTCCGAAACAATTAATACCGAAGGCCGCCAATTATCTGGCTGAAGACGTGAAAAAATTCAAACACCTCACAACCGGCTTTGTTGGAGCACCTCTGCTTTGCGAAACCTTGTCTTCCCATGGTTATGAAGACCTGGCCTTTATGCTGCTGACCCGTAAGGAATACCCGTCGTGGTTGTATCCGGTGACCCAGGGTGCGACCACAATCTGGGAACGCTGGGACGGACAGAAGCCGGACGGCACATTTCAGAGTGTGGGAATGAACAGCTTTAATCATTATGCATACGGGGCGATCGGTGAGTGGCTGTACAGTTATGTTGGCGGCGTCGGAATCGATCTTGAGAAGCCAGGCTACCGGCATATTCTGTTTCATCCGCATATCGGGGGTGGTCTGACTTATGCCAATACCGCTTTTCAATCCATGTACGGTGAAATCCAGTCTAACTGGAAACTGGAAGGCGATAACTTTATCTATGAAGTTGTCATTCCTGCCAATACAACGGCTACCGTGACCTTGCCCAAGGCAACAGGTGAAGGACTGACCATCAATTCCAAACCGGCTGATGGG
>CAZANK010000114.1:2647-8653 GCA_964486235.1 uncultured Prolixibacteraceae bacterium
CTTGCCCAAGGCAACAGGTGAAGGACTGACCATCAATTCCAAACCGGCTGATGGGGAATTAACTCAGGTGAAAGACGGCCTTTCAGTGGAACTGGGATCAGGAAGATATCAGTTTAAATACGCGGTGAAATGAGAGGACACAAGCCACAAGCCACAAGAACCAAGAGGAATACAAATGAAGTAGCCATTAGAGCTAAAGTTCATGCAAACCGAAAATGAATTGACCAAAGGGAAGTCCGCGAAGCGAATAAATGGCTATTCCATTCGTTGGGATTTTAATTGAAAAACAGAAGCAGATACGAAAATTAGACTAACCAATTTTGAAAATTTACAAGGTGAATAAAGAAAGAATAGAAAAAGCTTATCAATCGGCAAAAGAAAGATACGCGGAGCTCGGTGTTGACACCGGGAAGGTACTAAGCAAAATGAATGAGGTGGTGATCTCGCTGCAGTGCTGGCAGACCGACGATGTGGGTGGCTTTGAGACTGTCGATTCATCCCTGTCGGGCGGTGGCATCCAGGCAACCGGTAATTACCCGGGTAAATCACGTAACGTGGCGGAAGTAAAGGCCGATCTTGAAAAGGTCATGTCGTTGCTGCCCGGGAAACAACGCTTGAACCTCCATGCCATTTACGGTGATTTTGGCGGACAGTTTGTAGACCGGGACCAGATTGAAGTGAAGCATTTCCAGAGTTGGATTGACTGGTGTAAAGTTCAGGGGATCGGAATGGATTTCAATCCGACCTGCTTTTCTCACCCAAAGGCCGCTGACGGGTTTACTTTATCCAGTAAAAACGAAGAAATCCGAAAATTCTGGGTAGAACATGTAAAACGTTGCCGCGCAATCTCTGCCGGGATCGGAAAGCAACTGGGCACTCCCTGTGTTCAAAATACCTGGGTTCCTGACGGATCGAAAGATATTCCGGTTGACCGGAACGGATACCGGGCGTTGCTGAAGAAATCACTCGATGAAGCTTTTGCTGTCGACTATCCAAAACAATACATGAAGGACGCGGTCGAAAGCAAGCTTTTTGGTATCGGAGCTGAATCGATGACCGTAGGGTCGCATGATTTTTACCTGGGATACGCGATTAAGAACAATAAGCTGATCTGTCTGGATACCGGGCATTTTCACCCGACTGAACAAATCGGAGACAAAATCTCGGCGTGTCTTCAGTTTATTGATGAACTGCTGCTGCACGTTTCAAGGCCGGTTCGCTGGGATTCAGACCACGTGGTGACCCTGAACGAGGAGGTCCAGTTGATTGCTTCGGAGATTGCCCGGAATGATTTCTTTTCACGGGTGAATATCGGGCTTGATTTCTTCGATGCTTCCATCAACCGGATTGGTGCTTACGTGATCGGTACCCGCGCCACGCAGAAGGCCTTTCTGATTGCTCTGCTGGAACCGACGAAGACATTGACTGAACTGGAAGCACAAGGCCGGAATTTTGAACGGCTGGCTATGCTTGAAGAATTAAAAACGATGCCATTCAGCGCTGTCTGGGATTATTACTGTCTGCAGGAAGGGGTTCCCGTTGGAATGGATTATATTGCCGAAATTCAAAAATATGAAGCTGAAGTCCTGAGCAAACGTTAAAAGCATTCCCGCCTGCCCTTTGCGCAGGCGGGAATCTTTTTATCACTTCCGGAATGACGATTCCCGGATAATCAGTTCGGTCGGCATGATGATGGTCTGATAATGCTGGTTCTGACCTTTGTCTTCGATTTCCCGGATCAGCAGTTCGGCCGCTTTGTTGCCCATTTCGGAGGCCGGTTGTTTGAGCGTGGAAATGGATGGGGTGACCACTTCCGAAAAAGGTTCATTGCTGAATCCGATGATCCCGAAATCTTCAGGGATCCTGACCCCGATCTTTTTCAGGTACACGATCATGCTTAATGCCGATGTGTCATTTCCACAAAAGACAGCATCAGGCGGATTGCTCAGGCTTAACAGTTGCTTAATGGCTTCCTGCCCGTCCATGCGGGTCAGCCGGTTGTAAATGATCCATTCTTCAACCACAGGCAGGTTGTTTTTAAGGAGGGCAGCCCTATAACCTTCCATACGGGCATGATAGGTGTTCAGGACTGTTGGTCCTGCCAGGTGGGCGATGCGCTTGTAGCCCTCATCAATCAGATGCTGTGTGGCTTTCAAACCAACGGCAAAGTCGTCTACAACAATCTTGTTTGCCTTCAGTTGCGGGGCAACGCGGTCGAAAAAGACCAGCGGGATGTTTTTGTTGGTGAAAAGCTCAAGATGATCAAATTTGTCGGTCTGCATACTCAACGAAATGACCAGTCCGTCTACCCGGTTCGTAAACAGGGAATGAACAATTTTCTTCTCTTTTTCGAGCAAATCGTTCGACTGCGAAATGATTACGTTGTACCCGGCCTCAAAGGCGACTTCTTCCACCCCGGAAATGAAGGTTGAAAAAAAATGCCGGTTGATGAGCGGAACAACAATCCCGATCGTATTCGTTTTTTGATTTCTCAGGTTCGAGGCAATTGTATTGGGCTGATAACCCAATTTGAGCGCAACTGCCCTGATTTTCTCCTTCGTTGAAGCGCTTATCCTTGGATTATCATTCAATGCCCTTGATACGGTCGATGCTGAAATTTTTAATTCGCGGGCGATATCGTGAATGGTGACCGATGATATTTTCTCCATATTTTCTATTTCCTGTACAAAGATGAAAATATTTTTAAATTTTTGCCAGAAGTAATATTTAATTGTGCAATCGATTGCATTTTCTTCTTTTTTATGCTATATTTGTCAGAGGCTTTAAAAAGAGCATGGGGGAATCAGAAGGCGGAAAAAGGTTACAGGTTTCAAGTTTCAGTTGTTCAGGTTTCTAGGTCGCTGATCTTTGAATTTGCTTTGCCGGAATGTGAAATTTTCCTAACTCATGATTCGCGACTCACTGCTCTTGACTTTTCAGTTTTGACATTTGTGTCATGATACGTGTGTCTTTTTATGCAATTTGAATTTAAATTTTATCGTTATGTCTGTTAATTTTGAGGAAAGGTATTCATTTCATCCTGAAGATTTTAAAGGGTATGATACCGCCCGGATCAGAAAGGAATTTCTGGTAGAGAAGGTCATGGTCGATGATGAGATCAACATGGTCTATTCGCATATTGAGCGGTACATCGTGGGAGGCGCTGTTCCTGCCACCAGTCCCCTGACTCTTGAAACGGCAGATGCCCTGAAAGCTAACTATTTTTGTGAGCGCCGTGAATTGGGCATTATGAACGTGGCAGGAACAGGAAGTGTGACCGTTGACGGAAAGGAGTATGTGCTGGAATTTAAAGATGCCTTGTATGTGGGCAAAGGCGCCAGGGAGGTGATCTTCAAATCGGCCGATCCGAAATGTCCTGCGCATTTTTACTTCAATTCCGCACCGGCCCATAAAACGTTTCCAACCAGGCATGTGACCTTAAAGGAAGCGAACAAGATTCATACCGGAGCGCTTGAAACGTCCAATGAACGGACGATCAATCAGTTGATGATCAACACCGTGGTTGAAACGTGCCAGTTGCAGATGGGGATGACCGAACTGCAGCCGGGCAGCGTTTGGAACACCATGCCGGCGCATACGCACAGCCGGCGCAATGAAGTTTATTTCTATTTTAATGTTCCGGAGGGACAGGCAGTTTGTCATTTTATGGGACAGCCTCAGGAAACCCGCCATATTTGGATGACTGACGAGCAGGCCGTTATTTCTCCAAGCTGGTCTATTCATTCGGCGGCAGGAACCAGTAATTATATCTTTATATGGGGAATGGCCGGTGAAAATCTCGACTATGGCGATATGGATGTGATCAAACCAAATGAACTCAGATAATAAAAATTAGTGGATACCATGAACGAATTATTTGATCTTACAGGCAAGGTCGCACTCGTTACCGGCGGAACACACGGAATTGGCATGGCGATTGGCAAAGCGCTCGGTAAAGCGGGTGCCCGGATCTGCGTGAATGACCTTTCAACAGAGAAACTGGAATTATGCCGGGCCGATTATCAAAAGGAAGGCATAGAAGTCTATGCGTTGAAATTTGACGTGACCGACGAGACTGATGTAGACCGGGGGATTTCGCAGATTGAAAAGGAAGTCGGTCCGATTGATATTCTGGTTAACAATGCCGGCATCATTAAGCGGATACCGATCCTTGACATGCCGGTGGCCGATTTTAAGCAGGTGGTCGAGGTAGACCTGGTTGCCCCGCTTATCGTTTCCAAACGGGTGGCACCCGGGATGATCGAAAGACGGGCAGGAAAAATCATCAACATGTGTTCCATGATGAGCGTTTACGGTCGCAGTACCGTTTCTGCCTACGCCTCTGCAAAGGGCGGACTGAAATTGCTCACGGCCAACATGTGCTGTGAATGGGCGAAGTATAATCTGCAGATCAACGGCATCGGGCCCGGGTATATCGCGACAGCGCAGACAGCTCCTATTCGCGAGAACGGTCATCCGTTTAACGACCTGGTTATGACCCGTACCCCGGCAGGAAGATGGGGAGAGCCTGAAGATGTGGGGAATGCGGCGCTTTTCCTGGCATCGAAAGCCAGCGATTTTGTCAATGGTCATGTCCTTTATGTCGATGGCGGCATTCTTGCCAATTTTGGCTACGTGAAAGGTGAAAATGACATTTAAGAGAATGGATATGGGTAGTCGATTTTTACGCTTGTGCTTTGTTGTTGCCTTCGCAGTGGTATCGTGTCAGAAAACAAAAGTGATCGTTGTAAAAAATCCGTCAGATCAGAAACGCAGCGATGAGGTGATCATCGTGAACCGTGAAACGATCGCGCAGTCTTTTCATGCGGACAACCCCGGGTTACTCCCGGTGATCAGGCATGGAGACCGGATACTTCCCTCGCAGGCCGACGACCTGGATGGTGACGGCTCCTGGGATGAACTGGCCTTCATGGTTGACTTGGATGCCCGTGAAGAGCTTGTGCTGGATGTGGCTTTCGTGGAGCCTGACGCGTACCCGGAGTTTGAGAAACGCACGAATGTACGCCTGGGCATCGAACAGGATGACGGTTCCTATCTGGAGGTCGATCATTATGCCGCACCCGGGTGCCGGGATAGTTTCAGGATCATCGCCCAGGGGGAGAGCGTGAGTTGGGAAAACGACAAGATGGCATTTCGCAATTATTTCGACTGCAGAAATATCAAGGACCTTTTTGGAAAGCTGAAGCCGGAACTGATCATCGATAAGATCGGTACCCCTGAAATGGGAAGTTATCATGACCTGGCCGACTGGGGCATGGATGTGCTCCATTGTGGAAGCTCAGTCGGATCAGGAGGTCTTGCCATGCTGGAAAAAGACTCGTTATACCGGCTGGGATCAACCGACACTTACGAATATTATAAAGTGACAGAAGGACCGGTCCGTTCCGTATTCGACCTGAAATATACCGGATGGCAGGTGGCCGATGAAAACCTGTCGGCGGTGGAACGGATTTCCATTTACCCGGGCAAACACTGGTTCCGGTCGGATGTGACGGTTTCCGGGTTCACCGGAAAAAAACAACTTGTGACCGGAATTGTGACCAGCCTGCTGAAGAATGACCCTCACCATTTTATGGCAAACGGGGAATATGACGTCATTGCCACGCTCGACCGGCAATCCCTGAACAACGACACCCTGGGGATGGCGGTCATGCTGAAAGCGGATGAAGTAACCAGGGTAGCCCGGGCGACCGATATAAACTATTTTAACCTTGGCTACCGGACTGTTCCTGAAAAGAATTTCAGTCAGGTGATCTCCGAGACTTACTATGTCGCCCAGGAGGTTGAAAATGAGATCCCCGCGCGCCATTACTTCTTTGCCGTATGGGGATTGGAAAACCCAAGATGGAATCAAATAGAGGAGTTTAGAAAGTATATGTCGGAGGAAGCCGAAAAATTGAGTCATCCGGTTCTGGTGATGATCCGGTAAATTAAATAAAAGTCTTGAAAAAGCCGCACGTGCGGCTTTTTTGTTTTCAGCTCTTT
>CAZANK010000115.1:0-4723 GCA_964486235.1 uncultured Prolixibacteraceae bacterium
GATCCATTTTGCTTTCCAGTCATCCCCGCTCAGCAAAGCCGTTTCAAACCAGGCAGGTTCGCTCCAGTCCGAAACCTTGCCGTCCTGATCAACTACCCTGACCCGCCAGTAGTACCGGGTAACTGACTTTAAAGCAGTGCCATCATAAACGATATTCAGGTTGTCTGATGATGTGACTTTACCGGTCGACCAGACATTTCCTTTCAGGTTTTTGATATCGCTTTTGTTATCACTGACAATTAATTCACAGGCAGTCTGTTTTTGATCACGAACAGATGAGACCAGCGTCCAGCTTAGCCGGGGTTTGGGAGTATCGATTCCCAGAGGATTGACGATATATTCGCAGGTCAGGCTTTCCGTACGGATACCCGAAACCGGGCCTGAACACGAACCCAGGGCCGTCACCAGCAGGAATATGAATGCCAGATGCCCTGACAGGCTAAAATACTTTTCTAAAAACATTTTGTCTGATTTTTGTTTGATGTGCCGAATTTACCTGAAGGAAATTCTGAAAAGGAAAATATATTCGACTACCGGCAGAAGTCTTATAAAACTCCTGCCGGTGGTTAAATTGCGGGTTTTACCAGTCCGGATTTTGGTCCAGGTTGGGGTTTTTTTCTATTTCCCGTTGCGGAATGGGCATGAAATACATTTTCTCCTGGAATACACACGGAACGCCATCTACAGGTTTTACTTCATAGCTATATGAGCCGTTGTCGTGCCGGGTGATATACATGGCACTGTATTTTTTTCCATCCAGTACTTCCTTTGCGGTTTTCCACCGTCTTAAATCCCAGTACCTTTTGCTTTCAAATGCCAGTTCGATATACCTTTCATGCCGGATCTTTTCGCGCATTTCCGCTTTGGTCAAACTTTGCTGTAACTTTTACGGATTCATTCCTGCTCTTTGACTTTTTTTCTCTACAGCACTGTAAACGGTCTGGTCGGGAGCGGTTGAAGCTTCATTTTTAGCCTCTGCGTAGTTCAGCAGTACCTCTGCATACCTGAGTTCAAGCCAGTTTTGATCGCTGCCTGCATCGGCGTAATAGTCTTTGTTGTTTTCGTTGGTACCCTTTCGTAACTGGTATCCGGTAACGGTCTGGTAAGGTTTGTTGATCCCGTCAAGTCCGCCTACATACATGTAAATGGGGTTGCCAAAGAATAAGCCGCCGTTTACTACAACTGTTTCCAGCAGCCGGGGATCCCGGTTTTCATAAGGATTATCGGGATTGTATCCGGAGGACGGATCTGTAATGCTTTTCCCGTTGGCCATCTCAAATGCATCGATAAATTCCTGCACGGGGCAACGGGCGGAAGCAAACTGCCGCGACTGGGAATCGGGTTGGTGCCAGGAATCCCAGCCATGCTCCCGGTAAGGTTTTAAAAACTGGACACTGAAGATTTCTTCAACATTGTTTTTGTCGATCATGATGTTCCGGAAGCTGGGATAGAGGTCATAGACATCCGCATCGATTACTTCTTTATTGACTTCTGCTGCCTTTACCCATCTGGACATGTCTGCTCCGGGGTTGTATAACGGACTTGCCCAATACAGGAGGACTCTTCCCAAAAGTGCTTTGGCTGAGAGTTTATTGGCTTTGCCTACGTCGATTGCGCGCGATCCATGCGTTGCCGGCAACAGTTCAACGGTTTCCTCCAATTCACGGATCACAAAATCAAAGCTGACGTCGGTGGTTTCCCGGGCTACAAACAGGTCATCACTGAGTTCCTGTGGCTCCGTAATAACGGGAATGCCTCCGTAACGCTTAATCATGTCGAAATAAAGCTTTGCGCGAAGAAATTTCACTTCACCCTTCAGCGCCGATTTTTCATCTTCGCTTACCGGCGAGTCGTCGATTTTACTCAGAAAGATATTCGTTTTCCTGACTGCGCCGTAGGGCCAGTATTCCATGGGGTTGCTGTCAGGAAACCATTGTCCCTGCAGCACGTTCCTGGGGGAACTACCCCAATAGCTTCGCGATTCATCCGTTATATTATCATACAGCCCCTTGGGAAAGTCAAAGTCAAAGTTTGGAACATCAAGGTACATGTTGTTGATAAGCAACTGCATCATAGCCGGATCTTCAAAAACAGTTTCTTCAGGGATGGCGTTGGTCGCCTTTCTGTCCAGGAAATCGTCATTGCAGGATGATATTCCCAAAAGCATGACAATGGTTGTTGCGAGATATATTTTCTTCATGATTTGCTTCTTTTGTCGTTAAAAAGTCAGGTTTACACCGATATTAAGCGTTCTTTGTTGCGGATAATACTCTCCACTTGTATTTTCTATTTCGGGATCGAACATTTTGATCTTATCCCATAAGAACAGATTGGATCCCGAGAAGTAGATCCGCAGTTTATCAACGCTGAGCTTTCTTGTTATGTGATCAGGGAACGTATATCCGAAGTCGATGGATTTCAGTCGGATATAACTGGCATCCCTAAGGTAAAAACTTGACGTCAGGTTGTTGGTGGGATGTGCGTTTTCCCACGGGCGTGGGTATCGGGAGTCCCGGTTATCGGGAGTCCAGTAATCCAGCAGTTCGGCAAATGAGTTTTGCGATCCGCCGTTAAAGAAAGTAGAGGAATAGATGCTGAGCAGTTTTTTGACTTTGGTTGCACCCTGGAAAAGCACCGATAGGTCAAAATTTTTGTACCTGCCGCCAAAAGACAGCGAGCCGATCACTTTGGGGGTCGAATTGTCCATGGAAATAATGGTCTGATCGTTGGAATCAACTTTTTTATCTCCGGTGATATCGGCGTACTTGATGTCGCCGGCCTTTTGTCCGCCATTGAATTGGGGATAATAGTCTGCCACTTCCTGATCTGACTGGAATAATCCCAGGGCCTTGTACCCTGTGATGAATCCCATGGGCCGGCCGGTTTGCAGCAGATAGTCGGGGATATTAGCAGGTTCGTCGAGTGTGATGACTTTGTTTTTGGAATAACTTCCGTTGACACTGACGAAGTAGGTTAACGCTCCGATCTTGTTGTTGTGGGTCAGCGATATTTCAAAACCTTTATTGTCTACTTCGGCGTAGTTTTCGGCAGGCAGTTGCGCTCCCAGCGTTCCCGGGATGGATCTGATCCTGTTCAGCAGGATGTCGGAAGTCCTTTTATAAAAGAAGTCGGTTTCAAACTGCAGTCGATCATTCCAAAGCGACCCATCCAGACCGACATCAAAAATGGCAGCGCTTTCCCAGGTGACATTTGGATTCGGTAATACTCCGGGGGTAATGCTCGATAACGCAGAGTTTCCTGAGACGATGGACGAGGATGGATTGAATACCTGTTTATACTGGAAAGTAGGGATTCTTCCGCTGTAAACGTTCCTGTCGTTTCCTACTACGCCATAGGAGGCTCTGAGTTTTAAATAAGTGATGTAATCAAGCGTGGAACTGTTTTTCATGAAAGCTTCTTCCGAGATTCGCCACCCGGCAGAAACAGCAGGAAAAAAGCCGTATTTTTTTGACGTCGGGAAGGCTACCGATCCGTCTACGCGGAAAGATGCTTCCAGTAAGTATTTTTGTTTGTAATTATAGTTTCCCCGCATGACGTAGCTGCGGCGACCGTCATTGAAAGAACTGCCGTTTCCGTCTTTCTGCGATTCTCCTCCGTAAAAAAGTTCATCCAGCCCGCTGGCCGCAAAGTTCGTCCGGAAAGCATAAAAATTGGTAGCGTCTGCATCGAACTGTTCAAACAATGCCATGCCAGCTACTTCGTGATCGCCAAATGTCCTGCTGTAGTGGATGCTGGCATTGAGCGTGGTTGTAACATATTCGTCGTAACCCTGTCGCAACCCGATTTTTCCGTTCCAGCCTCCGTATGGGTAAAGTTCAATCAAATTTCCCTGGTCATCGTAACGGTGCATAAATACGGTTTGCATGTAATTCTTATTTGTTGAAGATTCCTTTCCGAAAGAGGCTTTCCCTCTTACGGAGAGGCCTTTTATGAACGGCAGGACCTGTTCGAATGAAAGGGTTGTTTGCAGGATGTTATAAGTTGTGTTGTTGTATCCTGCTTCAATGTCGGCCACCGGGTTTTGTTCTCTTGTATAACTGATCGTTCCGTCAGGGTTGAAAGGAACGTCGAGCGGATAAGCCGTGATAATATCGTGAAATATCATTTCGGGTGAAAAGCTGCTTCCGTTGGCTTTTCTTGTACTGGCATCGATATCAACCGCAACAGTCAGATTTCTGCTGAGAGAAGCATCAATATTTGACCGGACTGAATACCGTTTATAATTCAGTTTGTCGAACAGTCCATTTTGATTGAGATAGCCCAGCGATAAAAAATATTTAACAGCTTCCGTTCCGCCGCTGACATTCATGTTATGCTGCATTTGGAAGGCATGTTTGTTCAGTGTTTCATCATACCAATCCGTTTTAGGAACATTTCCTTTCCGGATATCTTCCAGTTGCTGGTCAGTATACTCGGGTGACAAGCCCATGTTTTCCCGTGCCTGGTTCTTGGTAGTCGCATATTCGTATCCGTTCATTAACCTCGGGTAAACCGTCGGCTGCTGAATCCCGCCAAAACCGTTGTAGCTAAATACAGGCTTACCTAAAGCTCCCCGTTTTGTAGTTACCAGAATAACACCGTTGGCCGCACGGGAACCATACACAGCAGTTGCCGATGCATCTTTAAGAATGGTGAGGCTTTCCACTTCATTGGGATCGATATTCTGAAAATCTCTTACCAGTCCGTCTACAATGATTAATGC
>CAZANK010000115.1:4733-8626 GCA_964486235.1 uncultured Prolixibacteraceae bacterium
GCGTATCGAGATACTTGAACTGGAGCCGGGCTTCCCGTTCCCCTGGACAGCAATCAGTCCGGGTAGGCGTCCTACCAGTACATTACTTAAATTTGTGGCAGGGGCTTTGAGAAGAACTTCTCCCTGGACAGAGGATATAGCCCCGGTCAGGTTGACTTTCTTTTGGGTACCGTATCCAATGGCGACAACCTCTTCAATGCCGACAGTTTCTTCCAGTAGGGTTACATTGATGGTCGTTTTGCCGGCAACTTCAATCTCCTGCGTTTTCATGCCTACAAAAGAAAAAACCAATGTGCCATCCGGTGGAACATTCGGAATAGTGTAACTTCCGTCCGAGTTGGTAATGATTCCCCGGGTAGTACCTTTGACAACCACAGTGACACCGGGCAGGGGAGAGCCTGAGGGATCGGTAACGCGACCGGAAACGGTTTTTGATTGTCCAACGTCTGCTTTTTGTGCCGAAGTAAGCACAATCTGACGATCGCTGATTTCATATACGATTTTAGTATCTTTCAATAATTGATCGAGAATTGCAGTGATCGGCTGATTGTCGCAATTGATGCTTTTTCTTTGATTCACATCAACGATCGTCGCATCAAACATAAAATAGAATTCAGACTGATCCTCTATTCTGTTCAGGATGTTAAGAATTGTTTCATTTCTTAAATTAAGACTCAACTGTTTGGTTTGTGCATAACTTTCCCAGGCAAACGCTTGGGTGATACTAATCAATAACAGGAATGTAACGATCCTCATTTTTCTCAAAAATTTGGATTTCCAGATATTACACGCTCCGGAAATCAGTTCACAATAGATTTTTTTCGCTTCACGCAAATTCACTTCGTGCAAGTGGCTCACGCTCGACAAAATCTCAAACAAGTTTGGATTTTGTTCTCTCTTAATCGCAATTTTCATAAATTTGTTCTGATTTGGATTATTTAAAATTCAAGTTGATGATGCCTCAGAAGTTGGAGCTCGCGAGGCATTGAAAAATAAGAGGGAGATGTTACAGCATCTCCTTTTTTGTTTGTCGTTTGGTTTATTTCATAAGCCTGATTTTAGTTAAACAATTATTTATCTTTTGAAATAATGACCCGGGGTTTAGCTTCTTTCCCGTAATGGTGTTCTATCCTGCAATCGACGTGACAGGCAATTGCGATGAGTCGGAAGATTTCTTCATAACTTTCATTTTTTATGGTACCCGTGTAGACGGAGTTGTACACCTCGCGATCGGTAATTTCTATGTCTACATTGTACCACCTTCTCAGCTTTTCAACTACATTTGCCATGGGTGAATTACGGAATACGAGTTTTCCGTCTTTCCATGATGAATAGACAGATGCATCAACAGTACCTACTTTCATTTTGCCATTATCGGTCAGATTCAGAGCAGCTTTTTCTCCGGGTTTCATTGTGTAGGAAAATGATTTAAGCTTCTGGTGCGTAAGTTCAATCTTGCCTGATTCAAGCACCACAGTAATTTCATCTTCTTCGGAATATGCATTTACATCGAATTTTGTACCCAATACCTTAACAACAAGACCATTTGCTTGTACTAAAAAGGGTTGGCTTTTCTTGTGGGTGACCTGGAAGAATGCCTGTCCTTTCAGTTCAATTTTTCTGTTTTGATCAGAAAAGTTAACGGGATAAGAAACTGTCGTGCCTGAGTTTAACCAAACTATCGAACTATCGGGTAAAACGACCGTAACCCTTTGGCCGTTTTCTGTGCAAACTGAAGTGTATAAATTTGTGTTTTCGCTTACCTCGGAGAAATTGCCGGATAAGAAATATAAAATGCCGGTCACTCCTACCAAAACAAAAATCGAGGCGGCAATTCTCCAACGAATCAACGCCCGTGTCTTTGATTGCAGGAGTATTTTTTCTTTAAATCGTTCCAATGCCGCTTTTCTCTTGAATAAATCCATGATCTCGTATTCCTTAACCAATTCCTTATTGGAATTGATTGAATTCAATAATGCTTTGTTCTCAGATCGTTCATTCATCCAGTCATCCAGAACCTCTTTATCTTCAGGTGATTCAGAATTTGTCACATATTTTCCAATAAATCGACCTAATAGGATTGACCTGTGCAGATTGTCTTTCATCGTACAAGAAAAATTTCTTTATTCACCCTGAAAACAACTCAGAATTGAAATGCGACTACAAGGAGTTCAAAAGAAATTTTAGTAATCCGGTATAATTCTGATAATAAATCGGATACAAATTGGGATTTTAAGAAGATATGTTGTGAAAATCAATAGTCAGACTCGTCAAAGAAGCTTTTGTTTAAGGTCATCATCAGGTAAATAAGATTGCCCAGTCTTTTTCTTAAAACCTGATAAGCCCTGGATTTGTGTGTTCTGACCGTGGTTAGCTTTATATTTAGTTCATTGGCGATCTGCTCATTGGAATACTCCTTCAACGATAATAATAATACCTTCTTTTCCATCAGAGGCAGTTTATTTATTTCATCGTAAATGATCCCATTCGCCTCTTTTCGAAGGACTCCTTCCAGAAAAAAATCAGTAGACTCTATTTCCGATTGATTTTCCAGAGAATATTTTTGTTTGACCAACTCATGTTTGATCTGATTCAGGCACATATTTCTCATTAAGGTGTAGAAATAGGCCTTCACCGAAATGATATTAGGGAAAACCTTTTTCTGTTGCCAAAAAGTGATAAAACCTTCCTGCACAATATCTTCACAAACGTCCGGATCGGGAATGTACCGAAATGCGAACGAAGAAAAAACGGCAAAGTTCTCTTTAAAAAAGTCATCGAAATCAATCGATTCACCGTTATCAAACCGTATTCTATTGTGAATATCAGACATCATTCAGGTCAAATTAGCAGGCCCGATGCAAATCTAATTTAATTTTCAGGTAATTTTCAACAGCCAAATCCAAAATTTCCATGTTGTTCAGTTAGTTCAATTACGGCTTAAGACCTGTCTGTCGGTTAACCAAAGATTCCTTGATTTTGTGACAATCTTTTCTGCCTGGACCGCCTTTTATTCTTTCTGACCGTTCAGGTCGATGACATACAGGTTCATGGAATGACGGGGAAGGGAATGATTAAAAGAAGCACACCCGTTACGGACTTTGACCGTAAACGTACGGGTGACCTTCAACTCGCCTTCATCCCGGAGCTGCCGGATCACTTCGTCGTTTGCTTCAGGTTTCCCCATCCGTTCCCACTTTCTGTAAGTATTGTGATGCGATCGATCCATCCGGTATTCTTTTACCGTGAGTTTTCCCGTTCCGGGTAATTGTTCCAGGTGAATCGTGAAATGATCTTTTTGTTCGGTCAGATCGTCTGTCTCCTGGAAATTGTAGGCAAGTAGCTGTACTTCATTTTCAGAACGGGTGGCCAACAGCCCGGTCCGGCCGCCGGGTTTGGGGCCTGCTACCGGTAACCGCCGGCTCCCCAGCCTGGCCAGCATCTCGTAAGCGGTCATAACGGGCTTCGGGATATTTCCCGTGGTCATCAGGTCCCTGGAACCCATAAAGACGGGTCCTGTCGCGGCATTAAACCAGGCGCCCCAATAGAGCATCAGGTCAGTTTTAAAATCGTGATGATCTTCGATGGCATATAAACAGTCGACGAGCTTAACCATAAAAAGAGCCGAAAACTCACTGTTCCGGTATTCCAGTTGAGGAAATTCAGCCACAAACTTACTGTCGCCATGCGAACACACGCCCCACTCGTTCAGGTGAATCCCCACGTCTTTCAGCTCGGGATATTTTTGCAGCAGCCGCTGCCACCAGAGCATATCGGACGTCAGTTTGGAAACGACCGGCCGGATCTCCGGGGCCGGTTTGAGCCAGGATCCCGACAAACCGTAAATATGATACGAAACGAAATCGACCGGCGAACCGGTTTTTCCGGTCACG
>CAZANK010000116.1:0-8619 GCA_964486235.1 uncultured Prolixibacteraceae bacterium
TGAAAGAAAAAGCCCGCGAAATACCCGCTGGCTGCGAAGGGTTGTTTTTCCATCCCTATCTGATGGGCGAACGTTCCCCCTACTGGGATTCAACGTTGCGGGCAAGTTTTACCGGCGCTTCCATGGCACATGGTAAAGGGCATTTCATCCGTGCCGTCATGGAAGGTGTCGCCTTTTCATTGAAAGACTGTTTCCGGCTGATTGAAGAGACAGGTCTGGATGTTACCGAATTTATCCTGATCGGCGGAGGTGCAAAAAGTGAAACCTGGGCCCGGATTATCTGTGATGTATTCGGCAAGAAAGTAAGCAAACCGTTGGTCACCGATGCTTCTTTTGGCTCGGCGCTCCTTGCAGGAGTGGGGATTGGGGTATTTACAGATCTTGTGGATGCCGTGCAAAAATGCGTGAAAACGGAAAAAGAATATTTTCCTGATTCATCCAATCACAAAAAATACAACGAACTGTTCAGGTATTACCGGGAAATCCACGATAAGCTGGAAGGTATATACCACGATATAAATAAATGATAAGCAAAAGAGAACAAAAATGAAACTATCACAAAATTCGTACATGTTTGACATGGTCCTGTTCGAGTTGCAGGACATTGCAGGGAAGGATTATGTATCCATCAAGGCTTCGGACAAAGAGGTTTACTCGATTGATTATTTCTGGGTATCGGAGATGTGGCACGACCGCCAGGCTGGAAGGGACATAACGCGTCCGTCTGCTGATTTTATCGTACACCCCAAAAATGCAGAAGAAGTAGCAAAGGTACTGAAGGTAGCCAACAACTACAAGATACCGGTTACCACCTGGGGTGGCGGCAGCGGCTCACAGGGAGGGGCCCTTCCCGTGTTCGGGGGGATCATCCTGGACACCAAACGGCTGGATAAAATCTATAAGATCGACGAGCAGGCAATGACCGTTGAAGTGGGTACCGGCATCATCCACCAGACGCTGGAATGGGAACTGGAACAAAAAGGGTTATCGACCATGCACGACCCGGCCTCTTCACGCTGTGCCACCGTGGGTGGATTTATCGCCCACCGGGGCACGGGTGTTTTATCGACCAAATACGGGAAGATCGAGGATATGATTGTGAACATGGAAGTGGTCCTTCCAACCGGGGAGATTATCAATACGCTTCCTGTACCGAAGACCGCCTGCGGCCCCGACCTGAACCAGATTTTCATAGGTTCGGAAGGTACATTGGGCATTGTAACCAAGGTGACCCTAACGATCCACCGTTTGCCCGAATCCCGTAAGTTCCGCGCCTTTATATTCAAGGATTTGAGTACCGGTTTGCGCGTGGGACAACGACTGATTTCAGAAAACCTGCAACCATCGGTGATCCGTTTGTACAGCGAGAACGAAACAAAGGAACTGATAAAGAAAGTATTAGGCATTGAAAAAGCAGGAGCTTACTTAGTCTATGGATTTGACGGGAAGCAGGAAATGGTCGAGCTTCAGATGAAATATGCCAAAGCCATTGCCGATGAAGAGGAAGGAGAAGACCTGGGCACTGACCTTGGGGATGAATGGTGGAAAAACCGCTACAAATTCTTTTTCCCGCCGTACATGTTCCATCTTCCTCAATGTTTTGGTACCCTTGACACTGTGGCTACTTTCAGCAATATAGAGAATGTGTACAACGCGATGAAAGAAGTGGTGGAAACCCGCTACCCGATGGCCCGGTTCATTGGCCACTTCTCACACTGGTTCCCCTGGGGCGCAATGCTGTATGCCCGGTTTATCATCGAAACCCCGCCCGAAGACCCGCATGAAGCGATTTACCTTCACAACAGCATCTGGAACGATGCCCTCAGGGCAGCCATGAAAGCCGGGGGCGTGCTGAACGAACACCACGGGATTGGACTGAAGTTAAGCCGTCTGACACCGGAGCTGTACGGCAACTCATTTCAGATCATAAAAAATCTAAAGAAATCACTTGACCCGAACAGCATCATGAACCCGGGAAAATTAGGGTTCGGGGTATAAAACAGAATATCAACAATATAATGACAAAGAAATGACTACGATAACACAAAACAACATAGATACCCTAAAAGCCTGCCGTTACTGCCCGATGTGCCGGCAGTCGTGCCCCTCGGAATTCATTAGTTACAGGGAATCGGATGCGCCACGGGGAAGGGCCATCCTTTTACACAGTGTTTACCAGGGGGGAAAAGAATATGAAGCCTCAGCGGTTAATGCAGTTTATAATTGTTTTTTATGTGGCGCCTGCAAAAGCTGGTGCTCAGGCCAGGAACTGGGGGGATATGATATACCGGAACTGGTCAAGTTTGCCAGGAGGGATATTGTCAGCAAAGGGCTGGCGCCACAGGTGGTGCAACAAATGAAAGATTCGCTGGTTGCAAACGAAAATACCCGGGGTCTGTACCGGAAACTGGCATACACATCATCCGTTGTTGAGAAAACGGCCGATCTGCTTTACATCCTTGGGGAAGGGGCCAATTATACCCATCCTGAAATTGCAGAATCCTTTATCTGTATTTTGGGACACCAACAAATCCAATACACCCTGTTAAAAGACGAACCGACCAGCGGTAAAGAACTGGATTTATTGGGTTACAGGAAAGAAGCACAGGAAAAGGCAAAAAACATGGCCGGGAGGATAATGGCGACAGGCTGCAAAACCATTGTTGTGTCCGACCCGCTGGTCTATGATGCGCTGAAAAACGATTACCCTGCCTGGGGGTTAAAATTAGAAAGTGAAGTCCTGCATGTTTCAGAATATCTCCTGAGCCTGATCCGTTCAGGGAAGCTAAAGCTCAAACCAACTAAAATAAAAGTGACCCTTGCCGATTCCGAATTTTTAGGGCGCAACAACGGGATATACGAAGCCCCAAGGGAAGTAATCAGGGCATCTACCGGGGATAATTTTGCAGAGATGCAGTGGAACCACGAATACCTTCAATCGGCAGGCGAGGCGGCCTTTACCTTTGACGGGAACCTTTTTGACCGGGGCAAAGAACTGGGCCGAAAGATCAGTCAAAAAGCAGAAGACATCAAAGCAGAAACGATAGTTACCCTTTCTGCAACAGCTAAAAACAACATTTCTGCAACAACGGGTTTGAAGGTGATGGATATTGCAGAATTTGCAGCAAAACAGATGTTTTAATCATCCGGAAAAGACTGGTATGGAAAATAAAAAGTTCAATAAGAGATATGTAATCGTCATCGCGGCAGTAGCGGCGACTGGCGGTTTCCTGTTTGGGTTTGATGCCGGGGTGATTGCGGGCGCTGTAAACTTTTTACAGTCTCCTGACGGGTTCGGATTAACCGACTCACAAATTGAATGGGTAACTACCGGCGTATTGCTGGGCGCTATTGTCGGGGCTGGTTTTAGTGGTAAGCTCACAGATACATTAGGACGAAAAAGGGTCATACTTTCTGCTGCAATAATATTTTGTGGCGGGGCGGTTTACACTGGCTTGGCGCCAAGTTTTATAGACCTGTTCCTTGGACGGTTGTTATTAGGCATTGCGGTAGGGATAGCTTCATTTACAGTACCACTATACTTGTCGGAGATATCACCGACTAAAATGCGGGGGGCTTTGGTATCGTTAAACCAGTTGATGATTGCCATTGGAGGGAAAGTATCTTACTTAAGCGATTTCCTCATTGCCGACGATGCTGACCCATATTGCTGGCGGTGGATGTTCCTGATAGGGGTATTCCCTGCTGTTTTAATGTTAGTCGGGATGTTTTTCCTGCCTGAAACACCCAGGTGGTTAATATCGAAGGGACAGGAAGAAAAAGGCCGTGGTATATTAAAAAAAGTCGAGGACCCTGGATTGGTAGAAGAGGCTATCAGGAAAATAAAACAGGACATTGCCCTGGCAAGCGAATCAGCTTCATACAAGGAACTGTTTAAACCATGGCTCCGCAATGCCCTGTTCATAGCAATAGGGATTATGTTTTTTCAACAAGCCTCCGGTATAAACACAATTATTTATTATTCGCCCAAAATCTTTAAGATGGCTGGCATACAAAGCAATACAATGTCGATTGTCCCATCTTTGATTACAGCCGTTTTTGTATTGATAGCAACAGTTATATCAATCTCGCTCATCGATAAAATTGGAAGGAGAAAGATTTTCTTTTCTGGTTTAACGGGGATGGTATTGGCATTAGTGGGAACCGGGCTTGCGTTTTTCCTGAAACCCATGTTAGGTGATTCGCTTATATACGTTGCATTAGTGACAATCTTACTCTTTAATTCGTTTTTTGCTTTTAGCCTTGCACCATTGGGATGGTTGATAATATCAGAAGTATTCCCGCTAAAGGTGAGGGGGTTAGGAATGAGCATCGGTTCACTGACCAACTGGATCACCAATGCAATTGTTGCTTTTACATTTTTAAAACTTGTTAATTACCTGAGCCCTGCCGGGGCTTTCTGGATATATGCAGGGGTATGTGTTATTGCCCTTATCTGGGGATACCATTATATACCCGAAACCAAAGGCGTGAGCTTGGAACAGATCGAAGATCACTGGAGGAAAGGGGGAAAACCCAGAGAACTATGAACGAAAACAAAAAGATTATGCAGTTTTTAAAGAAACACAAGGAAGGCTATGGCTTAAAAAACATTGTGGCCTTAAAAGAAGCCGGGTTGAAAAAATCAGCATTTGATATCCTGAAACTTGAAACAGGGAAAGTATATGCAGGCAACACAAAGGGGGTTGAATCCGCGTTTGTGATCTTGTCTGGTACATGCAGTATAAGCGGAGAAGGTTTTACGTTTGAAAACATAGGGAGCAGGAAAGATGTTTTTTCAGGAAAACCCACCGCCGTTTACCTTCCATGCCAGACAGGCTATGAAGTAAAAGCGGTGACCGAAGTTGAAATCGCGGTCTGTTCGGCAGAATCTGCCCTGAAATCAAAGCCGGTATTAATCAAGCCTGAAGATGTAAAAGAAGTGGAACTCGGGACCCTGAACTGGAAACGTAAGGCGTATTTTATTATCGACCAGGGAATAGATTCACAAAACCTGTTTTTAGGGGAGACCCACCTGTCGCCGGGCAAATGGGCATTTCCCCCGCACCGCCACGACAAGGACCACCTTCCTGAAGAAGTGGACATGGAAGAAATCTATCATTTCAGGGTGAACCCGCAAACCGGTTTTGGAATACAGTTGTCCTACACCGACGACCGGTCGAGGGACGATGCTTACCTGGTCCGGAACGGCGATACGGTAATATTGCCAGATGGCTATCATCCTGCTTGCGCCTCACCGGTCGATTCATTGTACATACTGTGGTTCATGGCCGGCGACAAGCGGATGTTCCTTTCCCGCCCCGATGATGATTACAAATGGGTTACCCGGTGTGAAAGCTTACTGAAGTCATTGAAATGATCCCAAACATTGAAATTGCAGGCTTAGGTTTCGGTTCCATCGACTATCTGTGCATTGTGCCACATATTCCACTGGATGAGAAGGTAGGGGCTGTCAAGCGGTTGACCCAGGGAGGAGGCGCCGCAGCTACAGCGATTGTGGCCGCCGCACGGCTTGGGGCAAAAACTGCTTTTATTGGTACAGTTGGCGACGATCAGGAAGGTAACCAGATTATCAGCGACTTTACCAGGGAAAAAGTAAATACAAGGTATATTCAGGTTAAAGAAGGTAAAGAGTCTCCGGTGGCTTATTGCTGGGTGGAACAAAAAAGCGGCAAACGGAGCATTGTCTGGAGCAAAGGGACTGCCATGCCTTTGGATGCAGCAGCAGTTGATCTGGATTTTATTTCCTCTTTAAAACTGTTGCACCTGGACGGGCATAATACAGAAGCAGCTATACGGGCAGCCGAAACAGCGAAGGCAAACGGGGTCATTGTTTCCCTTGATGCCGGGAGCCTGTTGCCAGGCATTGAAACACTGGTCGGGTTATCCGACATCTGCATTGCCTCTGAGTTTTTCGCCCGTAAATATACCGGGGAAGAGAATATCGAAAAAGCAGTCAAAAAGCTGTTTATGACCAGGAAACAGGTAGCCGCAGTAACCATGGGCAATAAAGGGGTAATTGCGCTGGCACCGGACGGACTGATAAAAAAAGATGCTTTTAAAGTACCTGTTGTTGATACCACGGGAGCCGGCGATGTTTTCCACGGGGCCTTTGCTTATGCTTATATCCAGGGGTGGCGTGTAGATAAATGCCTTGATTTTGCAAGCGCTGCGGCAGCGATCAAATGTACCGCATTGGGAGGCCGGACAGGTATCCCGAATAAAAATGAAGTAATCAAATTTTTAAATGATAAAGGAATTTCAATATGATTTCAGAAAAAAAAGAAAAACTGAGGATAGCCTACATTCCCCTTGCAAAGGGGAGCTGGCTCAATAAACAAGGTCATACAACCAGGGAAGAAAGTATTAAAGAGTTAACGAAAAATCCTGAGGTTGAAATCGTGACACCGGATTTTATCGTGACCAATGATGACCAGGCCTATGAAACCTGTGAGTATTTTAAGAATACCCATGTCGATGTGATGCTTGTCCATTTTATCGGTTTTGCCCCCGGGTCAATCATCACGATTTTAGCTACTGCTATTCCTGTCCCTGTTATCTTGTGGTCGATCCCGGAAGCAGAGATGACAGGTGGCAGATTGGAGATCAATTCATTTTGCGCTTCCAATTTAAATGCTTTTATCCTTTCCAAACTGGGCCGGAAATACAAGTATATTTTCAGTTCGCATGAATCGGTGTGGAAAAAACTAGGGCAAACCGTTAAGGTACTCTCCACCCTTAAAACATTACGGAAGATTAAAATTGGTTTGGTCGGGTCAAGGGTTCCTGGTTTTTATACTTCCAATTTTAATGAACTGGAATTACGCCGTGTATTTGGTATCGAGGTACAATACATCACACTTCTTGAACTAATTTATTTAGCAGACAGAATACCGGAAGAAGAGATTGGCAAAATCCTTCCGAGGTTCACTTCCATCGAACGCGATAAGGTAACCGATGAAGAGTTGATCAAAAGTGTCCGTCTTTACCTTGCGTTCAGAAAACTGGCCGCTAAATATAAGCTGGATGCTTATGCGATTAAATGTTGGTCTGATTTTGGGGATATTTATGGGATTGGCGTATGCTCGTGTTTAAGTTTTCTTTCAACCGACGGGATAATCAGCGCCTGCGAAGGAGAGATCAACGGATCGGTAAGCATGCTGGTCAATTACCTGCTAAGCGGGCAAGTCCCGTTTTTCTGCGACTTTATCAAATATGATGAAATGGAAAACACCGGAATCGTTTGGCACTGCGGAGCAGCATCGGAGACCCTGTGCAAGTCAGGCTGTTCCGGGAAGCTATGCAAACATGGTTCAATTGACGGTGGCAATAAAAAGGGGGTGACCTATGAATTCCCATTAAAAACAGGACCGGTGACCTTCTGCAATTTCGGAGAAGGGAAAAACGGCCACCGCTTGCTATTGGCCTCCGGGACAGCGCTTGATACGGAACAACTGATAAAAGGGAACCCATTGAACATCAAGTTTGATTGTAATGTGAAAGAACTCGTCGGAACAATAATCTACCAGGGATTTGGGCATCACTATACGGTCGTTCACAGTAATGTTTACAATGAACTTACTGAGCTGTGCTGGTGGCTGGATATTGAGTTACTTACAGTGAAATCCTGAAAGTTTGCCCCGGAACGGGAAATTAGTTTGACTTTAAAAATTAAAGAATACTTAGAAATATGCCTTTAGTAAAATTATCAGAAGTATTGGCTATTGCAGAGCAGAAAGGAATAGCCATCGGAGCATTCAATATTGGGAACTACGAAAGCTGCAAAGCGGTTTTTGATGCAGCAGGAGAGTTGGGGATACCTGTTATTGTCCAGATATTCAATCGTTTGTTTAACGACAGTAAAGCCAGGGAACTTTCATTTTTGGTAAAGGGTATGGCTGCAGGTGCAGGCATACCTGTAGTATTACACCTCGACCACGGAAGGACGATAGAACAGGTTGAAAAAGCCATCAGCTATGGTTTTACTTCGGTAATGATAGACGGTTCGGAATTGCCATTTGAGGAAAATGTAAAGCTGACCAAAAAAGTGGTGTCGATAGCCCATAAAGAGAATATTTCCGTGGAAGCCGAGTTGGGACATGTGTTGTCCAAAGATGGTGAAAACAAAGCCAGTTTTCTGACCATTCCCGCAGAAGCAAAACAATTTGCAAATGAAACATCGGTCGATGCACTGGCCGTTGCTATCGGGACTGCCCATGGTCATTATAAGGAAATCCCCGTACTTGATATCGAAAGACTAAAACGTATCCATTCAGTGGTTGATGTTCCGTTGGTTTTGCACGGGGGCTCCGATACGCCAATGGATGATGTACAAAAGACGATCCGCTTGGGTATCCGGAAAATCAATATTGCCACAGAACTGCACCAGGTTTCCCTGGATGAACTGCTTGTCCAGGCAGGACTTCACCGGGGAAAATTTTCACCAATCGATGTGTTTATGCACCCGGTTTATGAGAAGATGAAAGAACTGGTGAAAGAAAAAATGGAATCTTTTGCATTGAGAAAATAAATTTTGGATTAGGCTTAATTCTTAAAAAAATGGAAAAACAACACTTTTATAAGTCAATGAGCAAGCAT
>CAZANK010000117.1:0-8608 GCA_964486235.1 uncultured Prolixibacteraceae bacterium
GCAAAAAAGTTCGTTACCGCTTTTCCTGATTCAAAACACTTTTCAAGGGAACCTGTTTCCCGTTTTTGAACGCGACAACAAAGGCATCCGGATAGAACCTCCTGGCCTCGGCGTTCTTTTTTTGAATTTCCCGGTATGAACGTTCCCTGGCATACAGGTATTTATAACGGCCATTATAGGGAATGACATAAACCGGCTGCAGTCCTTTAAAATTAGCAGGGGTGGGGTCTGTCCTGGAAGAAGTAACCGCCAGTTGAACACTGAAATAAATCCCTTCATCAACGGCCTGTTCCGGGATCGCCTTTGGTTCTTCAGCGACTTCGCCTTCTCCTTCAGAAACGACCGGGTTCACGTTTTCTTCTGCGCGTCCCTGCGCAACAAGCCTGAAATCACTCCGGGTCTCCACCGCCGACTTATACAACTTAAACGCTTGACAAATCGCTGTTGCCAGGCTGGTTTGGCCTCTCTCCGAATTCAGGTACTGTGCCTCATTCGAATTGCTGAGAAACCCGGCTTCGACCAAAATTCCCGGCATTCCAATCTTTCTGAGAACGAGGAATCCTGCTTGTTTCACCCCTCTGTCTTTGCGGGCAGCGCGGTTCTTAAACTGTTCCTGCATCAGCGCTCCGATCATGATACTTTGGTTGAGGTATTCATCCTGGACCATTTCAAACATGATATAAGATTCGGGCAAATTGGGGTCAAACCCTTCGTACCTGGTGGTATAATCCTCTTCCATCAGGATCACCGCATTCTCTTTCTTGGCGACTTCCAGATTTTCCTTCGAACGGTGTAACCCGAGCACAAATGTTTCGGTCCCGGAAATCGAGGGCGTGCTGCAATAATTGGCATGAAGCGAGATGAAAAGATCGGCTTTACTGCTGTTGGCAATGGCTGCCCGCCGGTGCAACGGAATAAAGACATCCCGGTCCCGGGTATAGATGACCTTTGTGTCGGGCATGTTTTGTTTGATATAACTGCCCAGTTTCAAGGCAAGCCGTAAAACCACATCTTTTTCCCGGATGTTTCGATAGACGGCTCCCGGATCCTGTCCCCCGTGACCCGCGTCAATCACAACTGTAAATGCCTTTCCCTGAGAATATCCTGCGAAGGTCACATGGCCGACAAACAAGGTAAAAAGAAAAACACGCAAAAACAGCCATCGTTTGCTTTCCATGATTTTTTGATCTAAAGAAACAAAAATAGAAATATTAAGATTATTTTTCACCTGTTCACGAATTTCTCGGCAATGAATTTATATTTTTGCAAACCAATGTGCCATGAAGGCTTTTTAGCATGTAACTTGATCCGGAAACTAACGACATATCTGCTGTTACTGGTCTGCTTCACCGCTGGAGCCGGGCAATTACCCGATTCAGGCGAGTCTCTTGATCCTGGGTCCGGGTTGATGCGGGATACCGTGTTAACCCCTGTACCTCAGGCACTTTCGGACACAGTCGCCGTTTCTGGCGCTACGCTGTTGCCACACGCCATCGCCGGCACGGACACGGTCCCGGTCATCGATTCGCTCCGCGTGGCAGGGATACCGGCCGACAGTTTGCAGACCGATACGGTCAGAAAAGAGCCGGCCCCCATGTTGGAAGCACCGATCAACTATAATGCGGCCGACTCCATTGTCATTTCGCTCGATCAGAAAAAGGTATTTCTTTACAAGGAAGCGGTGGTGACCTATCAGGATATTGAATTGAAGGCAGACTATATTGCACTCGACCTGAACAGCAAGGAGGTCTATGCGGAAGGGGTCAAAGACACGGCCGGTGTCGCGCAGGGCCCTCCGGTCTTTAAAGACGGCTCGGACGAATATGAAAGTAAAACGATCCGGTATAATTTTAAGACCCAGAAGGGAATCATTGAGGACGTGCGTACCCAGCAAGGGGAGGGATACGTTCAGGGTGCCCGGACAAAAAAGATTGACAAGAAAGTGTTCATCATGAAAAACGGGAAGTACACCACCTGCGACGCCGAACACCCGCATTTCTACCTGAACATGACCAAGGCCAAAGTGATCTCCAATAAAAAGATCATCACAGGTCCTGCCTATATGGTTCTGGAAGATTTCCCGCTTTATTTTCCGATACTGCCCTTTGGGTTTTTTCCGAACTCCCCCAGCTATTCGTCAGGAATCATCATCCCGACTTACGGAGAAGAACAAAACCGTGGTTTTTTTCTGCGGGAAGGGGGATATTACATTGCGGCAAGTCCTTACTACGACCTCACCCTGAAAGGAGATATCTATTCAAAAGGCTCCTGGGCAACCAATGTTACGACCAATTATAAAAAAAGGTATAAGTTCTCGGGCAACTTCAACTTTTCCTATAATATCAACAAATACGGCGAGAAGGATTTGCCAAATTCGTACGAAACCAAAGGATTCAGCCTGAGATGGTCTCATTCACAGGACAGCAAGGCCAACCCCTTTCAGACTTTTTCGGCCAACGTCAACCTTTCGACCAGCAGCTATGACAAGGAGAACTCCAATAACATTCAGAACTACCTGAGCACAACGAAATCGTCCAGCATTTCCTATACAAAAAAATGGGAAAATTCGCCCTTCAACATGTCGGTCAACTTCAGGCATTCGCAAAATTCGACCGATTCGACCTTGACACTCAGTTTCCCGGAAATGACGTTTAACATGTCCAAAATCTATCCGTTCAGGTCGAAAAACAGGTCGGGGAAGCTTAAATTCTATGAGAAAATCGGATTCAGCTACACCGGAAATATCAAAAATTCAATTACCGCGAAAGAAGATGAAATCCTGAAAAAATCGCTGATCCGGGATTGGAGTAACGGGTGGAAGCATTCTATCCCGATCACACTTCCAAGCTTTAACCTATTGAAATACATCAACATGAGTCCCAGTGTGAGTTACTCGGAGCGCTGGTATACCCAGTCTGTCGAGAGGAACTATTCTTTTGATGGGATCGCACAAACAGAGAGGTTAGTGATCGACACTATTTACGGCTTCAAACGAAATTATGAATATTCCTACAGCCTGAGCGGTTCGACGAACATTTACGGGATGTACCTGATGAAAAATCAGGATTCCCGGCTAAAAGCGATCCGGCACAAGGTGACGCCGTCGATGAGTTTCAGTTACCGCCCCGATTTTGGAGACCCGAAATACGGGTTCTGGGACAGCTATCTTGATAAAGACGGGAAGGAGGTTTTCTACAACCGTTTTGAAGGGGCTGTTTTTGGATCGTCAGGCCGTGGCGAAAGCGGGGCAATCACATTTAGCCTGGCAAACAACGTGGAGGCAAAAGTGCTGGCAAAGAACGACACCGCCAAAAGCACGGGCGCCGACGCTGAAGATCAAAAATATAAAAAAGTCAAAATTATCGATAACCTGAGTCTCAGCGGCTCATACAACCTGGTTGCCGACTCGATGAACCTCAGTAATATCTCGATCAGGGGGCGCACCACCATCAAGGATGTGGCCATTAATTTTGGCGGAACGCTCAACCCGTACATGACCGACGAATCCGGACGGGCCTATCATGCCTACACCTGGAATCATGAGCAAGGACTGGCTAAGCTGGGCCGGTTGACCAATGCCAACCTTTCTTTCGGCATGTCCTTTAAGTCGAAGGATAAAAGCCAGTCCGCGACAGCAACCGAAAAACCGGCAGAGGGGACAGAGGAAACAGAACGGGAACTTCCGTTCAGTCCGTTTCCGGTTCTCCCGTATGCTGATTTCAAGCTTCCCTGGGATTTCAATTTTAATTACAGTCTGAGTTACAGCCGACCCAATCCGAATCAAAAAGCATCTGTCAACCAGAGTCTTAATTTCAGCGGAAGTCTGACCCTGACTGAGAAGTGGAACATGCGGCTGACGACTAACTTTGATATCGAAGCAAGAAAGTTTTCTTTTACCACGTTCAATGTTTCGCGAAATCTTCACTGCTTTAACATGAGCTTCAACTTCGTTCCGTTTGGTGACCGTAAAAGTTACAGTTTTACCCTGAACGCGTCCTCTTCCATGCTCAAAGACCTGAAGGTCGACAAGAGACGCAGTTGGTATGATAATAAATAAGTCTCCTGACCAAACTTTCAAAAAAAACGGCACCTGTTTTGAAACTTTGTCCGGGGTGGATAAACCAATTGTGAATTGCAATGTTTACCATAAATAAATCGGGATTGTGTACCTTGCTAACAGGTTTTTTTATTTCTTTGTGTAGGAATTATTAAAATTTAATCTAAATAATATGTCAATTGCAAAAGACAAAATGGTTTCTCTGACCTACGATCTGAGACTGGACGGGACTGAAGGAGAATTGATTGAGCAGGCGACGGCCGAGAAACCCTTGACCTTTGTTTACGGAAGAGGGATGATGCTTCCCAAGTTTGAATCCTTTTTGGAAGGTCTCGAAGCAGGGAAATCCTTTGAAATCAACCTGCGCTGCCAGGATGCCTACGGGGAGTTGGATGAAAATGCCGTTGTGGACCTTCCCAGGCAGGTTTTCATTGTTGACGGAAAATTTGATGAAGAGATCGTGTCGGTCGGGAATACGGTTCCGATGATGACAACCAACGGTCAACGGATGAACGGGCTTGTGCTGGAAATCACGGAGGAAACCGTCAGAATGGATTTTAATCATCCGTTGGCAGGTGAGGACCTGTTCTTCAAAGGCCACGTCCTGGAAGTAAGGGATGCTTCTGAAGAGGAGATTACGGCAACCATGGGCGGTTGCGGGTGCGGCGGGGGCTGCGGCTGCAGTGATGAAGGATGTGACTGTGAAGGCGGAGGTCATGCGCATTCCGGCTCAGGCTGCGGTTGTTCATAAAGAAATCACCGATGAATACATTTGGTCACTTATTTCGTTTAACCTCATTTGGCGAGTCCCATGGTCCGGGGATCGGTGGAGTCATTGATGGTTGTCCGCCGGGAATTGAAATGGATTTGGAGTTTATCCAAAAAGAATTGAACCGGCGTAAACCAGGACAGTCGAAGATCACCACCCAGCGGAACGAATCCGACCAGGTGGAATTCTTCTCCGGCATTTTTGAGGGAAAGACCCAGGGCACGCCGATCGGCTTCATCGTGCGGAATAAAGACCAGCATTCGCAGGATTATGACAGTCTGAAAGAGGTGTTCCGTCCTTCTCATGCAGACTATACCTATTATAAAAAATACGGAAGCAGGGACCACCGGGGAGGAGGCCGTTCTTCGGCCCGGGAAACAATTGCCCGTGTGGTTGGCGGGGCAGTGGCCAGGTTGCTGCTGGCAGAAAACGGAATCCGCATCCGCGCATTTGTGTGCCGGGTGGGGAACGTGGAACTAAAAAAGAGCTACCGGAAACTGGATTTAGACCTGATCGAGTCGAACATCGTACGGTGTCCCGATACCGGCACGGCTGAAAAAATGATCGCGCGCATCGAGGAAGCCGGCCGCAATCATGATACAGTCGGTGGTGTGGTACAGTGTGTAATCACCGGAGTGCCGGCGGGACTCGGCGAACCGGTTTTCAACAAGCTCCATGCCGATCTGGGCCATGCCATGCTTGGAATTAACGCCGTGAAGGGTTTTGAATACGGGTCAGGATTTGAAGGAACAAGACTGTCCGGATCGGAACATAACGATATTTTCATTCCGACACCTTCCGGCATACGAACCCGGACAAACCATTCGGGGGGCATTCAGGGTGGCATAAGCAATGGTGAAGACATCTACTTCAACGTAGCTTTCAAACCCATCGCGACACTGCTCCGGGAACAAAAAACAGTCGATACCGGAGAAAACGAAACGACGATCCACCCCACAGGACGTCATGATCCCTGTGTTCTTCCGCGGGCGGTGCCTATTGTTGAGGCCATGGCCGCCCTGGTACTCGCCGACCATTATTTGCTAAACAAAATTAATCAACGATAAATGCCACGGAAAAAAAGAGACAGGCGCTTATTAGCACCACCTGCAATCAAAGGCTTATCTGTTTACGGACCACGAAACAGATCCGAGCAAATCATGCTCTTTTTTGAAGAGTACGAAACGATCAAGTTGTTGGATTATGACAACCTCACTCAGGAAGAGGCCGCAGTATGCATGAATGTCTCCCGGCCCACGCTGACCAGGATTTATGAAGCTGCCCGGAATAAGGTAGCCCGGTCGATGGTGGAAGGGAAAGACCTGCTGATCAAAGGAGGCAGTTTCCGGTTCGACGAAAACTGGTTTCATTGCACTACCTGCCAGGCCAGATTCAATGTCTTTGAACACGCTGAACAGGTATGTCCTGTATGCGGTTCCAAAGAATTGATTTCGCTGAACGACTATTACGCGAAGGAAAGCCTGTAGTTCAGCAGGACTTCAGGTTGCGTTTTTCAGGTTTTTATACCGCCAACCTGAACGGAGATTACACATTTGTGGTTTCTCCTTCGCTTTTAGCGATAATCACCGCGGCGCAGCTATCTCCCCACACATTCACGGTCGTTCTGCACATGTCCAGGATCCGGTCTACCGCCAGGACCAGGCCAAGGCCTTCCAACGGAAGCCTGACCGCCGTCAGGATGACGGTGATCATCACCAGGCTGGCCATCGGAATTCCGGCAGCGCCAATGGAAGTGAGAAGGGCAGTGACCACGATCAGAACCTGATCGGCCAGGGTGAGGTCAATGCCATAAACCTGCGCGATAAACAACACGACCACACATTCATACAAGGCCGTGCCGTTCATGTTGACCGTGGCCCCCAAAGGCAAGGTAAAGCTTGAAATGGTATTGGAAACCCCGCTTTTATGCTCCACCGCATCCATCGTCAGAGGCAGGGCTGCACTTGACGAGGCTGTTGAAAATGCAGTAAGCAGGGGAGTGGCCATGTTTTTTAAATGCCGGTATGGTTTCGCCCTTCCCAACCATTTAACAGTCAAAGGCAAGGTGATGAACATGTGGATTGCCAATCCGGCAAATACCGTAAGAACGTAGACTGCAAGGCTTCCGGCGATCACGCCCAACTGGTCCGCATGGCCGGCAATCTCACGCGAAACAAGTCCGAAAATGCCAAACGGTGTAAACCGGATAATGAACAACGTCACCTTCATCATCACCTCAAAACACGCCTCAAAAAATACCTTCAGACTTTTCGCGTACTCCGGTTTGACCTGGCCAATAAAAAAACCGAAAATAACCGCGAAAATGATCACCCCCATCACATGCCCGTCGGCCATGGCCCGAATAATATTCGACGGGACCATGTTCAAAAAAAGATCCGATACCTGATGGCTTTCTGCCGGCAATCCCTCCACCCTGGCCGCAAAACCCAGGTCCACGCCAATGCCGGGACGAATAAGGTTTACCAGCGTCAACCCTGTCACGATGGCAAGCAATGACGTGAAGAGGTAAAAAGAAATTGTCTTCAGTCCCAGTCGCCCCAGATTTTTCCCGTTCCCCATACTGGTGATGCCGCACACAATCGAACTGAAAATAAGCGGAACAATCACCATGTTCAGCGCCCGGAGAAAAAGATCACCCAGCCAACCCGTGTAGCGGACCTGTTCCGACATAAAATAACCAAAAGGAACCGCAAGGATGATGGCAATGAGTATCTGCCAGTGGAGTTTAAGTTTCAGGATCGGCATAGTCAGGTGTTTAATTTCGTTTACAAAGCTAATTTTTTTCAAACATGTTGACAAACATGATCCACATAAAAAAAAATCGCTTAACTTAGCAGCACAGTACAGCACAATAAACAAGCAAAATAATTCAAATGATGAACGAAAGGTTAATTGGACGTCTTCCTAAAGTAGGAATTCGTCCGGTCATCGATGGTCGCGAGAACGGGATTCGCGAATCGCTCGAAGTACAAACCATGAACATGGCCAAGGCTGCAGCGAGGCTTATTGAAGAAAACCTGCGGTTTCCGTCAGGTGAAAAAGTGACATGCGTGATTGCCGGCACAACGATCGGCGGTGTGGCCGATGCAGCAAGGTGCGCGGATCTTTTTTCGCGCGAGGGGGTAGGCGTGTCCCTGACGGTGACTCCCTGCTGGTGTTACGGCAGCGAGGTCATGGACAGCGATCCGCTCATCCCAAAGGCAGTGTGGGGCTTCAACGGAACGGAGCGGCCCGGGGCGGTTTATCTTGCCGCGGCGCTGGCCGGTTATACCCAGAAAGGTTTGCCTGCATTCGGCATTTACGGTCGTCATGTGCAGGATGCCAATGATACCACCATTCCCGAAGATGTTCAGGAAAAGATACTCCGGTTTACCAAGGCTGCGCTGGCTTCTGCGGTGATCAAAGGAAAGTCGTATCTCTCGATTGGTTACACGTCCATGGGGATTGCTGGATCGATGGTAAATCCGGATTTTTTCCAGGAATACCTGGGAATGAGAAATGAGTTTGTCGATTCTGTCGAAGTCAAACGAAGGATCGACCTTGGCATTTATGATCAGGAAGAATTCAAAAAGGCGCTGGCCTGGGTTAAGGCAAACTGTGCGGAAGGAGATGATCGTAATGATCCTGTAAAACAGTCGGATCGTGCACGCAAGGATTGGGAATGGGAGACCGTGGTCAAGATGACCCTCATTTGCCGTGACCTCATGATTGGCAATCCCAAACTGGCAGAAATGGGTTTTGGTGAGGAATCAAAAGGGCAC
>CAZANK010000118.1:0-8587 GCA_964486235.1 uncultured Prolixibacteraceae bacterium
CCCGGGCAGTACCCCAACTGCCTACCGACTCATCCCGGAAATCGACGCCCGGATACCCGTAAATGCCCTTATAGCGGTATAAATCCCACGACACCGACGCTTTCAGCGATTGCCTGGTAAATGATCGTTGATAAATCAGTTCGGCAAATCCTTGTTCATCGACCGATTCCGACCTTTCGTCCAGCCTGGTTTCCCAGGGAGCCGTGGGGATCCCTTTTAACCGGCGGTTACCCGACAACTTCAGCTCGAGATTCTTCCGTTTATACCGGGTATAGACGGCATAGGCTTCCTCATCGTCCAGCCCGATCGCATGGCCGCCGTTCCCCTGCCCTGCAAGTTCGCTGAAAAAAAGGTCTTCTCCCGATGTTTTGAAGGCATTGCCGCTGACAAACCAGGCTGACTGGTCAGTATGATCGCGAAAAACAAAGCCTGCCCCCGCGGTTTGGTGGTTGCCAAGCCGCAGCCTGATTTTGTTTTCCTTTTTCTCCTCGGCCATCGTGATCACGTTCACGACGGCCATCATCGCGCCGTTCCCGTACAGGGCCGCACCCGGTCCGGTGATCACTTCCACCCGGTCAACAAACTGCAGGTCATGCCCAAAGCTCTGATCCATGAACGCCGACCCGTACACATTTTCATTCAGGATATGATCGTCGATCATGAGCAAAAGCCGGTTATTATAATCGGTAGGCCGGCTAAATCCCTGCACACCCGTGTACAGGTAATTACGGTCGTTCGACAGGTAAAAGCCGCGGATCAGGTTCAGGAGTCCTCCAAGATTCTCGATCCCGTATGCCTGGATGTCGCTCGCGGACAGCACGTGCATCAGGGAATGGGTTTCCCGAAGGCTTGTTTCGTATTTCGTGCCTGTGGTCACTTTTACGTCCATCAGCTCCTCAAAGCTCATGGAGAACATTTTTTCGGGCGATTCCTGCGACAAACCCCTGATGACTGAGAAAAGCAAGCAAATGACGAAACTTCCCCGGATCAGATTCATACTCCGTTTTTTTGAATTCACACCAACGCAACCTGTTTTTTTGATCGCTTAGGTTAGCCTTAAGATAACTAATTCCCTCCTTATTTTGATCACCTGAATTGAATAAATGTCAGAATGATGTTTTTAAACAACTCCAGATCACCGATAGCAGAGTGCCGGTAAAGGTCAGTTGTTTTCGCGGATCAGAAGCGGCACAAAGCCTTCGGAGGCATAGCTTTTATATTGGCCGGCCTCGTCGGCGTAGATGAAATACACCTCAATCTCCCGGATGGAGTCAGCCAATTCGATGGCCCGCCCGAGACCCAGCACCATGAACGCCGTGGCAAACGCGTCGGCGGTCATGCAATGATCGGCCAGGACCGTTGCGCTCAGCAGGTTGTGTTGTACCGGGCAACCGGTTTTCGGGTCGATGGTGTGGGCATATTTTTTCCCATCCTCCAGATAGAAGTTCCTGTAATTGCCGGAGGTGGCCAGCGCTTTATCCGTCAGCCCGACAATGGCTTCAAGTTCCTGGTTTCCCAGGCTGCCGTCGTCCGGTTTGCTGACCCCGATACGCCAGGGTTTCCCTTTTGTATTTTTCCCCCGGACGACCACTTCCCCGCCGATCTCGACCATGTAGTTTTTGCAGCCTTGTTCCGCCAGGTAACCGGCCACCAGGTCGCACATGTACCCTTCGGCCAGCGCGTTGCAATCGAGCATCGTGTTGGGGTGTTGTTTGATGATCTTTCCGTTTTCCAGCCTGACCTTTTGATAGCCCACCAGTTGTTTGAGCGAATCGATCAGCGCGGGCGTAATCTGTTCCTTGTTTTTGAAGCCAAATCCCCAGGCGTTTACCAGGGGGGCCACCGTGATGTCAAATGCGCCGCCGGTGATTTCAGCGATTTCCATCGCTTTCCGGTACACGGTCAAAAAGTAATCGTCCAGCACGGTGTCTTTGTTTTGGTTTACTTTCGAGATGGTCGAGTGGGGATCGAAGGTGGACAATGAACGATTTGCCTTCTTCAAAACGGCGGCAATACCTTCATGGAGATCCTTGCCGTTCGGGCTTTCGTAAGTCATGTGGTACGTTGTTGCGTGATCGAACCCTTCGTTGAAAATAAACTGACCTTCTTTTTTGCAGGCAGGGCATAACGCGCCAACGAAAACCAGGAGTAAAGCGATTTGTCGTGTCATAGCGTCATCATTTGGCTGCAAAGATAGCGGGATTCCTGATCGGTTCTCCCGGGAGTTGAAAATTAACGGAAATGGGTTATCTTTGTTTTTAAGGTTTACGGGTTGCCTTTTCATTTTCAGACAAGGTTTTTCCAGCCCGTAAACGTCATGAAAAAGAAGAAATATGGCGATGGAAGTCAGCTATCATGAAGCCGGAGCCGGGATGGACTGGCTTGTCAGGCAATTCGAGACCATTCGTTGCAAGGCCGATGCCGATGTCCTTGATAAATTTATCCCGCGTTACGACGTCTCCCTGGTCTTTCATTTCAAGACTCCCCCGCTTATGCTGAACCCGGTGAAGGAAGTGCTTCCGCCCTTTTTCCTTGTCCCGGTGGTTCCACAGTCCAACCTCATGCGGGTCAACAAAGACAACGACACGTTCATTGCCACCTGTAAACCCACCGTGTTATCGCGGATACTGCATCTTGACCTGTCGCCTGGCCCGCATCTTTACGTGCCGTTGACCCACGACCTGTTTTACCCCCTGTGGCAGAAGCTGCGGCATCTGCAATCGTCCGAGGAATGGATATCCTGCTTTTCGGCGTTCGTGGAGACGATACACCCGGGCACGTATTCTCCCGACGTGATCGATGACATCTACGACAGGATTCTGGAAGCCGGGGTAAACACGCCTCTTTCGAAAATCGCCAGCGGTTTTCACATCTGCGAGAGAACGCTCCAGCGAAAGTTTTTGCGGCGGATCGGGATTACGCCAAAGAAGCTGATGCGCATTATCAGGATCAATGAGGTGTGGAAAAAAATAAAGAACGGCGACGCCATCGACTACCAGGATATCATCTTCGAGGGGAATTATTTTGATCAGACGCATTTTATCAAGGACTTCAAAGCGATCACCGGCGAAACGCCCGATTATTTTTTCAGGCGTGACCTGACTTTCGTGAACATGCTCTCGGGAAGGAATCCGGTTCATCCGTAACCAGTGTCGTTTTTTACTGTTATTTCTGGACCGAATGCCTTTTCAAGAAGAAAAAGAAGGGCGACGGGAAAGAAAAGGCACCGCGTGAGGAAGAGGGTGAAGAGGCCGATGACGGCCACCAGGATCGCGTCGTGATAAACAATCGCAACAGGCTAGTAAAGAAAACTGACAACTGTGACAATGGTTCGTTTCATCATATTCCTGTTTAGGGTTAACCTTGATCGTGATCCGTTACAGCCGTGGTGAGCTCGGTTCCCTCCGGTCGACTGTGTTTCCACCGGCGATGGGACCACAGCCAGTATTCCGGATTCTCGCGGATGACTTTCTCCATCCGGTCAACGTAAGTCAGCAGGATGGTATCGGGTGCCACCTTTCGCGGGTCGGGAAAGAGCTCGATCAGGTCTGTTTCATATTTTCCGCGCGCGACCTTCCGGGTATGCTGGAAGAAAACCGGTTGCCCCGTTTTTATGGCGATATGTTCGGGACCGGAGAAAAAGGGCGTTTCCTGGTTGAGGAAGGTGGTCCAGAAATGCGATTGTGCCGATGGCGTCTGGTCAGCCACAAGATACAGACAGGTTGGCTGATTCCTTTGATTAAACCGGATCACCGTCCGCGCGGAAAGATGGATCGGCACCGTTTTGCTTCCGAAGCGTTCCCGGGAATCGCACAAGAACCGTTCCATGGGTGCATTGTGACGCAACGGATTGTACACAACCAGCGCCTGATGGCCGGAAAGGCGCTGGAGCGATGCAGTCCACTCCCAGTTGTTGTAATGCGTCCCGAGCAGGATCATGCTTTTACCCTGCGCGGCATAGGCATTCGTTTTTTCAAGACCATGGACCACAAACCGTTCATCCAGGTCTTTGTCGGTCATCCGGTAGAATTTCACCGACTCGAGGATCAGGTCGCAAAGATGACGGTAAAAACGCCGGGCGATCCGGTCCAGTTCCTGTTTACCCTTCCCGGGGAATGAATTTTTCAGATTGGTATAAACCACATTCTTCCGGTAACCTGCCAGATAAAACAGCAGGAGATAAAGAACGTCGGCGATCCGATAGATCACCGGAAAAGGAAGCCGGGCAATTGCTTTTAAAAGGAATACGGTCGCAGCTTGTACAAGTTTTGTCATGAGAATTATTTGCTTCGCACAAAATTAGCGTTTTTAGGGCATACAAGCAGCCGGATTTTCTTTAAAATTGTACCTTTAAACATTCAAAAATCTGAAGAATTTTAAAGTTGTCCGGAATGAAAAAAATGATTGTTGTTTGGAGTATGTTGTTTTCGGTACCTGCTTTTTCGCAAGTTGAGATGATCGCACACCGTGGCGCGTCGTTTGATGCGCCGGAAAATACGGTTGCTTCCGCCAAACTCGCCTGGCAGCAAAATGCCGATGCGGTCGAGATTGATGTCTATCCTTCGGCAGACAACCGGGTGGTGGTGATCCATGACAAAACAACCAAAAGGGTTTCGGGGGTTGATTACCCCGTCAGGGAAACGAAGTCGTCGAAATTGCGAAAGCTCGACGTGGGGAGCTGGAAAGATAAAAAGTATGCCGGTGAGAAGATTCCGTTTTTGGAGGAAGTACTCCGTACCGTCCCTGAAGGGAAAATACTGGTCGTTGAAATCAAGTCGGGAAGTGAGATTTTGCCGGCCCTGAAGAAAGCGGTCGACAAAAGCGGAAAGACTGGTCAGGTTCAGTTTATTTCATTTGGATGGGAAACGATCCTGAACGCGAAGAAGGCGTTTCCGGGAAATCCATGCTACTGGTTGTCGTCGTCGAAGGAAGGTTTAAATGCGAAGATGGAGGAGTCAGCCGGGCAGGGACTTGACGGGGTTGACCTGCATCACTCGGTGATTGACCGGGAGGTCATGGACCTGGCTGAAAAACTCGGACTGGAAGTGTTGGCCTGGACGGTGGACGATCCGTCCGAAGCCAAACGGCTGGAGGCCCTCAAGGTGAAAAGGATTACCACCAATCGCCCGCAATGGCTAAGGGAACAAGTACAAAAATAAGTCTGAAAGCCTGATCACCAGTTTTCTTCTTATCGCGGACGGGCGATCATGATGCCGGTGTAGGATTTTTTATTTTTCAGCAGGTCCGACAACGGCTCGTCCGAAATGACCACCTTTTTTAGCGCGGACGAGGCATGAAGCAGATGGATCCTTCCGTTTTTCCGGATCAGGATGCCGACATGGGCCACGTCCAGTCCGGCGATGGTTGTCGTGAGTCCGACGATATCGCCTTCGTTCAGTTTGTCCTCCCGGAAGGAGACATCGTCCTTTTTCAGAAAGTAATAACACCGGTTTGAAATGGTTTTTTCCTGCCCTGCAAGCACCGGTACCAGCTCCGGATGGTCTTTCAATACGGGATAGCTGCCGGGATGGGAAGACATGAAATTCACCTGCACCCGGAGCGGCGACCCAAAGTCGGTTGCAGGCTCACTGATCAATCCTTTTTGACGGTTGTCATAAATCCAGTCGCTGAAATAGTGAAGCCGGGAAGGATAGCCATGCCGCCGGCCTTGCCGGTAGCGGATTTTCTCCAGTTCACCGGCAAACTGTTTGAAACCCGGCTTCTCTGACCTGATGGTTCGGGCCAGGGCCAGGCAGTTTTCGGCAAAGGTCGTGCAGTCCAACTCCCGGAGGTTGACCACCAGCTTTTCGGCTGCTCCGTTTTCAAGCGTCTGTCCCACATACGGTGTGCCGAGCAAGGCCATTCCGATTGCGGTGAGCAGTTCCGATGTCGGGTTGTCGCCTTCACCGGCAAAGCGGGAAAGCAAGCCGACCGTCAGCAGGCTGTCTTCCCTGGCACAGAGGATCGAATCCTTTGAAAGCCTGTTGCCGGCAGTGCATGACGGTATCAAAGCTTCGAGGGCGACTATGAACAGGAACAGGTTGATCTTCATTATCGTTTTTTTTTGAGTTACCAATAGCGGGGTTTATTCAAACACCCGTGCAAAATAGTCAATAAATTCATGCTGCCGATCAGAAAATCGGCCATTTTTTTGGAATTTTGCGATTTCTTTTAAAGACTTTTTACTTCGCCGATCAGTTTTTGAAGGGTCTCCTTCGCGTTTCCGTACAGCATCCGGGTTTTGTCGTTCGTGAAAAGCTCGTTTTCAATGCCGGCATACCCTTTACCGCGCCCGCGTTTCATCACCAGGATATTCTTGGCTTCAAATGCCCGGATGATGGGCATTCCGGCAATGGGACTTCCCGGGTCGGTGATGGCGGCCGGATTTACCACATCGTTGGCTCCGATGATAACTACCACGTCGGTATTCGGCATATCGGGGTTGATGGTATCCATTTCCACCAGTTGACTGTATGGGACATCGGCTTCCGCGAGCAGCACGTTCATGTGGCCGGGCATCCGTCCGGCTACCGGATGAATCGCATAACGGACGTTCACCCCTTTGGCAGCCAGCAAGGCATCGAGTTCATGGCAGGCATGCTGTGCCTGGGCCACCGCGAGTCCGTAACCGGGGACGATCACCACGTTCCGGGAGTAGCTCAGAAGGATCGCGGCGTCACTGAGCGTTGCTTCTTTCGGTTCTGCGCCTTCGCCCCCGGAGGCGGCAGCGCCGCCTCCGCCAAACGCGCCGACAATGACATTCAGCAAGGAGCGGTTCATCGCTTTACACATCAGGACAGTCAGGATTGTCCCTGCGGCGCCCACCAGTATCCCGCCCAGGACCATCGCCTGGTTATCGTAGATAAACCCGGCCATCGCGGCGGCGATACCCGTCAGACTGTTGAGCAGGGAGATCACGACAGGCATATCGGCACCTCCGATCGGCATGACAAAAAGCACACCGTACAGCAGCGCCAGCGCCAGCAGCAGGTAGATGATCCAGGCGGAGGTCTCCGGGGTACCCCCCGGAACCAGCAGGTATGCCATTAATCCTACCGTCAGGAACAGCAGCAGTAAATTGACATATTTCAAGAAGGGTGCGCGGATGTCGCCGATTTTGCCGTCCAGTTTCCCGTAAGCGATTAAGCTGCCGCTGAACGCGATCGCTCCGATGACAAGACCCAGCAAGGTGACCAGCACTGATGCCGGGTTATCCATGTCGGCGTTGGGGAATTCGAGCAGGGCCACCAGCATGGAGGCGGCACCGCCCGTGGCGTTAAAAAATGATACCAGTTGCGGCATGGCCGTCATCTTTATTTTTCGGGCAAGGACCCAGCCGATCACGGAGCCCGTGGCAATTGCCGTCAGAATAATCCAGACATTCGTCAGCGCAATGCCTTGCCCTTCCGCGTTCTGGTGAAGCAGGAGGGTGGTGGTCATCCCCAGAATCATGCCGCCGGCCGCGAAAAAGTTGCCGCGCCGGGCCGTTTCAGGGTGGCTTAACAACTTCAGTCCGTAAACAAAGAACAACGCGGCAATCAGGTAGCTCAATTCTAGAATGGCCTCTCCCGAGGTATACGGGATCCCTTCGAACGTTCCCAACACGTTATTCATGATGCCCTCCTTGTTTTTTCTTTTTAAACATCTCCAGCATCCTGTCGGTGACCACAAAGCCGCCCGCGACGTTCAGGGTTCCGAAGATCACAGCCAGAATTCCCAGGATCAGTTCCATGGAGATGCGGGTTGTGTCGGCATGGCCTGTCAGGATGATGCCGCCAATGATGATGACACCGCTAATGGCGTTGGCTCCCGACATCAGGGGCGTATGCAACACCGACGGGACATGAGCGATGACTTCGATGCCCAAAAAGACGGACAAGGCGATGATGAAGATTTCTTCCTTATAGAGAAAGAAATACTGAAGGAGTTGTTCCATGTTCTATTGGATTACAGATTTAACGCGTGTATGATAAATTTCGCCCTGGTGGGTAATGCAGGTGCCGCGGACGATTTCGTCGTCAAAGTCGAGCTTCAGGCTTCCGTCTTCGGCGATGAGCAGTTCCAGGAAGTTACTGGTATTTTTGCCGAACATCTTGCTGGCGTCTTTGGGCATCCGCGAAGGGTAGTTGGACTGGCCGATGATGGTGATGCCCCGTTTGACCACCGTCTTATCGTCTTCGGAGATTTCGCAGTTTCCCCCGGTTGAAGTTGCCAGGTCAACGATGACTGAACCTGGCTGCATCCGGGCAACGACTTCTTTGGAAAGGAGCAGGGGAGCTTTCCTTCCGGGAATCTGAGCCGTGCAGATGACGACGTTGGCCTTCAACGCGTGCGCGTTGATCGCTTCCTGCTGCCGCCTTTTGTAATCTTCCGTTTGTTCCACGGCGTAACCCCCGGCGGCGGCGTCTTCAACCGATCCTTCCACTTCGACGAAGCGTGCTCCGAGGCTCATGACTTCTTCCCGGACGGCCGACCGCACATCAAAGGCTTCGACCTGGGCGCCGAGCTTCCTGGCAGTGGCAATGGCCTGCAGTCCAGCCACTCCGGCGCCGAGGATGAGTACGTTGGCGGGGCGGATCGTTCCGGC
>CAZANK010000119.1:0-8571 GCA_964486235.1 uncultured Prolixibacteraceae bacterium
GCGGCCCATATTGCCGCAGCCGACGAGCACAACCGCTCCGCTCATTGCCGTCTCTCCGTTCCTGCCGCCGCTCTGATGCCATTGGCGGGCCGCGGCGGCCAGTGGCAGGTTGGTCCTTGCGCCCGCGGGCGGGGAATGCGCTGGCGTCGCCCCGGCGCGGCGGAGGGCGAGGCGATGGCTCGGCGCATCGGTCGCGATAAAAACAGCTTCAATGCGATCATCTTTAACAAGCTCTTCGAGCGAAGGATAGGTCTTTTGACATCCGGCTACTTTTGCCAGTTCGGCACAACGGTCAGGAAAAAGATCGCTCACGGCGGCCACTTCCACGTTCGGGTGATCCTGGAATCCAAATGCGCCGGCAAACCTGCACACTCCGTACCCAACCAGGCCAACCCTGATCTTCCTTTCTGAAACAGGCGTCCAGACTTTTGAACCTGCCCCGGCGCTCTCGGTTTCGTCAAAACCCTGGATGACCGGCTGTACCACTTGTTTCCCGGTTTTACAGGCCTGCTGCATCCCAAGGACTCCGGCCCCCGCTCCCAAACCGGCAAGCCTGATAAAATTACGCCGGTCGAAAAACTGACTATTTTTTGTTTTTTCCATCATTTGTTATTCAATTTCATTTTTTAACGCGTTTTTATTCTTAATACACGATCACATGAAAACCCCTACCCCCTAAAAGGAATGTTAGAAGATTAGAATGTTAGAAGATTAGAATGTTAGAAGATTAGAATGTTAGAAGATTAGAATGTCAGAATAGTAGGATGTTGGGTTGCGGATGAAGGGATTGAAGAACTGAAGGCATGAAGAAAAGAAAATGACAGATTACCTGAGCAGAAGGAAAATGAAAAGGGACAGATCAGGGAAACGGGCTGTTAAACGTTCGCGGAGGTGGTGCCGGGCCTTGGCCAGGTTCTTTTCAACAGCTTTTAAGGAGATCCCTAACTCGTCGGCCACTTCTTTTTGCTTCCTTCCGTTGATTTTACATAATACAAAAACTTGATTTTGGCGGACAGGAAGCTGATCAATCGCTTCCTGCAAGGCCTCAAACAACTGTTCTTCCAGAATTTTTTGCTCTGTTCCCGTAAAATCGATCTGGTATAAATGCTGAAGATCGCTCCATGTGAATTCATCGATTGAAAAGGTTCCGGAAGCCAGCTTTCGATCACGGATATCATTCAGGCACTGGTTCCGGGTGATGGTGAAAAGCAGGCTTTCGACCGACTTGTCCGTCCGGATCTGTTCCCTTCTTTCCCACAGGCGGAGATATGTATTCTGAACGATATCCTCCACCTGCACCGCATCGTTCAAAAATATTTTACAATAATTTCTTAAGCGGGCTGCCGTTAATGAATACAACCTCGTATATGCGGAAGGGCTTCCTTTGCTCAACTCCATATTTAAGGCAGGATCAATCATTTCACCGAAATCATGTCTGCAAGATATAAAAAAACCGCGACAAGCGCTTCTTAAAAATCTGAACGACAGCAGAATTCACTGAATCTACATCTACCTGCCCTTCATTGATCCCCGACGCCTCTTTAACGACTTTTCCTGTTCATCAGCGGCGTTTTTGTAAAAAAGAAAGCATAAACGGTGACCATGACAAAGCAAAAACACGGAACCAGGTACGAGATGTTCACCCCGAACCGGTCGGTCATCGCACCCTGCAGGGGAGGAAAAAATGCCCCTCCCACGATGGCAAAATTCAGTAGTGCAGAGGCCTTTCCGGAAAAGGCCCCCACCTCTTCGATCCCCAGACTGAAAAGGGTGGGAAACATGACACCCAGAAACAGACCCAACCCTGCCAGGAAAAACTCATTGTACCCGGTATCCAGGAAAATAACCACCCCGTAAAACAGGATCATCCCCACCCCGTAAATGCCGACCAGCACATGCGCCCGGATATACCGGAGGATCATCACAGCCGTCAGTCCCGTGACGGCCGCCAGCACATAATAAAGCGTCAGGTAACGCGAAGCTTCCTCCGGGCTGAATCCCATCTCCTGCAGGTAGGGGATAAAGAAACCCGCCGTTCCGGCTTCGGCCCCTACGTAAAAAAACATCGCGACAGCACCAAAAACCACATGCGGGTACCGGCGGACTTCACGAAAAATTCCCTTCACGGTAAAGACGTCTTCCTTCCCGGCTTTCATCGCGGGCATCCCGGAAAAATAGATCAGCGTCCCGATGAGCACAATCAGCAAGGCCAGCAACGCGTATGGCAACTGAAACTGCAATTCCCCGGCGCTGCTGTATATCAGCGCAGTGGCGACAACAGGTGTCACCGCGTAGCCGACCCGTGAAAAGATCTGGACAAAATTCATCCGCACATGGGCCCCTTCAGGATCACCCAGCAAGACCACAAACGGATTGGCAGCCACGTTGACAATGGTAATCCCCGTGGACAGCGTGAATATCGCGAACAAAACAATTCCGTATGAATTAAACATTTTGGCAGGGACAATCAGGGCGCAACCCAGGGCGCAAAAGAATAAGGCCACCACCAGACTGATCTTATACCCGTACTTATGGATCATCAGGGCAATCGGGATGGGCCAGATCACATAGGTAATGTAAAACGAAAACTGAATCATCGTCGCCTGAAAATAGTTGAGCTTAAAATGCTCAACCATCGACGGCAACAGGATGTCGTTCATACAAAACATGGACCCGATGGTCAGAAACATCAGGCACAGAAGCGACAGAGGCTTGTATTGGTGCTTCATTTCCGGAAACTAAAGTTTTGTATCCAGGACAACTTCAATATTCAATAACCTGCATAAATCGACCAGTTCGTTGACATACATGCCGTAAACGGCGGCGAAATGCTGCGACTGGACATGATCCAGCACCTGGCGGACCGGAACATCCGGATAAAAGGTAATACTGGGCCACGACGGCAGCGGCACACCCATTTCCACCCATTTGGGCCGTTCCTTCCCTTCGCCGGTCACGATGTGCATCCGGTATCCTTCGCTGGTTTCGGAAAGGCATGCAAGGGTCATCCTTCCTTTCTTCATGTTGGAACAGTGGGCAATGCCCTTGAGCAGTACCGTGGAAATATATTTGATCTGCGGCTTCCCTTCGATAAAATCCGATGGGCAATAGCCATCCTCGCCCAGCAGAATCCATTCGGGATGGTGCTCGTAATGCTCAATGAAGGTCACCTGTTTGCCGGAAATCCATTTCAGCATTAACTGGGCCACCGAATTTCCCAAATCGTTTTCATCAACATACGGATAACCCGCATCGGCAACCAGCGAGGAAGGAATGGCATGGGTCAATCCCATTTCCAGGTCGACCCCGTCCACACACTTGTAGGAAAACGTGTCGAATTTCTTCTCCCGGCATAAAGCGACTGTCCCCAGATACATCCGGACGGCTTTTTCAATCACTTCCGCTTCCGGTTCCCCAAGGGGGTACTCCCAGTCTTTGGATACCCGTTGTGATTCTGCCTTCACTTCCTGTGCAGGGATGGCATCCATTTTCCGCTGAAGCTGAAGCAGGTCCATGCTTTCCAGTTCCGGCCCGATCAGGCTTCTCAGTTTGGTCGGGTTAAGTCCCGTTGAATACAACCCCATATCATTATAGCCGATCATTCCAAGCCGGGCATGACGGAGACGTTTCATCGCGCTGGCTGCCTTCGCAAATGACAGGATCCCTTCGATGTCCATCGGCGAATCAGGGGCATTGTACAGGTATTTGAACTTTATTCCCCATTGCTCCATCGGGAAACGCAGGGAAGTGGAACCCGCACCTGCCGCCGGCGAGATCAGTGTCCCTTTTTCTCCGAAACGACCTTCATGGTCGGTAAAACCGCCAAAACTATACAAAATCATGGGCTCGCTGCGGAATTCGTGCAACACCCGGAACACGCCCCGCGTGTCGATCCAGTTAATGATGTTCACAAACAGGAAGTCCCATTCCTGCGACTTCAGTTCCCGGATGGCCCGCTCCGGTTCGGGACCTTCCCCGAACACGGGGTCGGTCCGGATCAGTTCCAGTCCCGCCCCTGTCAGTTGTTTCTCCGCCACTGCGCTGATCATTCTCAGGTTGGCCGGCTCATAAAACATCGTTCCAAAAGAAACGTATCCTGCTTTTATTTTTTCCATAAGTCTTTCTTGTTAATGGTTTATTCGCTGATAACGGCCGGTTTCCGCGTCTGCCATTTACCCCTGGTGAAATCCGGAAATTCGACCGGCCGGCTTCTGTGGGTTGCCGACTCCTCGGTCAGCGCGGTGATGATACTCCAGGTTGCGGCATCATACACATCGATCGGGAATTCAGTACGGTTTCGTATGGCCTCCACAAAATCCCTCATGCAAAGATAATCGCTGCCTCCGTGTCCGGTTTTGCGGGCCGTATCGCCAAACTGTTTCCAAAGCGGATGATCGTATTTTTCCTGGTATTTTTCAATGCCTTCCCACTCATGCGATTTGGGACTCAAATCTTCCAGGAATAGCTTGTCGAGGGTGCCGGAAAAAATCCCTTTGGTACCCTGGATCCGGTAGATCATGTCGGCAGGCCGGGGACTCAGGGAGTCATAGTACAGCGTCACCGTAATCCCCGACGCCGTCTGGATCAGCGAACAGTTCACGTCTCCCGACCGGTAATTCAGCTTTGCGTTGGGATGGTCGGCCCCAAATTTCTTTGTCACGTAATGTTTCAATCCAAGCGCCCGGCTGCTCATGGAGACAAGGTATTCATAACGATTTCCGCGGTTGATATCAATCCATTGGGAAACCGGACCGATGGCATGGGTTGGATAACGGTTCCCCGTGTTATTCAGGTACCGTTCGTGAGCTCGCCACAGCAACTCTCCTTTCGGACCAATGGTCGCGTAGCGGACATCGTGCTGATAACCCGTTTCGCAATGCGTCAGTTCCCCAAACATTCCCTGGCGCACCATGTTCAGGACCATCATGACGTTACGGATGTAGGTATAATTCTCCATGAGCATACAATGCATTCCCGTCTTCTCGGCTGTTTCGACAAGCTCCCAGGCCTCGTCATGGCCGTCGCAGGCCGGCATCTCCGTGCCACCGTATTTCCCGCCCTTCATGGCCGCAACCATCACCGGGGTATGCAGTTTCCAGGGAGTCGCGGTGAAAATCGCATCGAGGTTGCTAAGTTCCGCGACTTTCAAGTAGTCTTCCTTGCCGGTGAACCCTTTAGGCTTGGGCTGTCCGGCATCCTGAACCAGGCGTTGCGCATGTTCCACACGTTCAGGGACAATATCACACACGACAGGGATTTCAACCCCTTCGAGCATCAGCGCATTTTTGAGCATGCCTGTTCCTCTGCTTCCGACGCCAACAAAGCCGATGCGTACGGGGCGTGATGAATCACCGGTAACAATGTTTCTAAAACCCGTGGAAGCCACATACAAGCCTGCTCCCGCGCTGGTTTTAATGAAATTACGACGTGAATTTAAGTTGATCATCTCTTCTGTTTTTAGAGTTAATATTGGTTGGTTCGTGGCTTACGGAACCTTGTCCATACACACTGCGTTAATCATACTAAACACCTTCCCGGCATTGCCGATATCCTCAATATCCGCGTTCATTTCCGGGGAAAAATGGAGCTGTTCCGTACGTCCGATAAGGACTGGCACAGAATGATCGCCGGGGACTCCCGACAGTTCTCCCCGGTAAATAATCGACGGCTGGCCATTACCCTGGGAATCAAGCGTACCATCCGTCCGAAGGGAAGGGAATTTCGGGGTATAATCGCCCGAAACATTCACTTCCACATAGTAATACCAACCGGATCCCCTAGGTATCTCAACGGATACCTTGAATTCCTTCACTTTCGGCGTGGCACCGGTCACCGCTTCACTTGCCGGGTTCATGGGAGTAGGAAAGTCATCTCTCCCGGTTTCCTTCCGAAATGCCCCGATCCACGCGGGAAGCGACACCGGGCACTCCGCTTTTCCCTCGAAGTCGCCGGTTGCCGTACGCCGGGTCACAAAAACGGTGCGAATGTCACCGCTTTTCCGATCCTCAAGCCAAATCGCGAATTGCGGAGCTTCCCCATAGTCGCTCAGGTAGTAAACGTCACGTTCCTGACAAACCGTGAACAACGCGACGACTTCACCTCCGTTCTTTTCGATCCCGGAAGCCAGAAAGAGAGCCAGTCCTGCTCCTATTAATCCAGCAAAAAGAATTCTCATAACGGCTCAATCATTTAGGGTATACGGTTTTCCTATCCGGCAGTTTCCAGTAATTTTCAAGCGACGCGTACAGACGCACGTATTTTTCATAAACTTCGTCATACAACCGGCAATTCAACCGATTGGGTTCGAACCGAAGATTTGTTTTCACCGAAGCCTTGCAGGCGGCTTCCATGTCCTCAAAAAGCCCGGTACCAACAGCCGCCAGCACACAAGCTCCCATCACTGAGTTTTCCGGATTGATCAGTGTGACCACCGGCAGTCCCGTCACATCGGCCAAAACCTGGTTCCACAAATTGCTTTTGGAGGCCCCGCCGAGAATATGGATCGCGGTTACGTCAATCCCTTTCTCTTTCATCACTTCGAGATTACGACGGACCATCAGGGAAACCGCTTCCAGGATTGCCCGGACGAAATGACCTTTGTGCATCCCCATCGTCATTCCGGCAAAAACGCCCCTGACGGTGGGATTAAACTCCGGCGAGCCAGTCCCCATCAGATGGGGCAGCATCACCAACCCCTCGGAGCCGGCAGGAACTTTTTCTGCGTGCCGGATTAACACGTCATAGGGGTCAAGGTTGCTCCGGGCCGCCTCCCGGGATTCCTCCTGACAAAATGTGTCTTTAAACCATTTCAGTACCATTCCTGCTGTTTGTCCGTAGGGGAGCAAAAAATACAAGCCATCGACGGCATGGCACTGGCAGGGCAAATTCAGGGAACGGTCCGAAACAGGCTGATCGAGGGCAATGCACATGGCAATGGAGGCACCAATGGTCAGCGTGACATCGCCCTTGTGAATGTTTCCCGATCCGATTGCCCCTGCAGGGTGATCATACGCCCCTGCAACACAGCAGGTCGCCGTACTCAGTCCGGTCGCCCGTGCCGCGTCCTGCGTCAAATTCCCGATGCACTGGCCGGACCGAAACAAATCAGGCAACTGGCACTCATGAATCCCTAAATAATCAAGCATTTCCGGCCACCATTTTTTGCCCGAAATATCAAAATATAAGGTTGAAGAAGCCAGTGAATGCTCGGTACAATACTTCCCGGTCATTTTAAAGAGCAGGAAATCTTCCACCAGCAGGTATTTATGAACCTGGTCAAAAATCGAAGGTTCGTTCTTTCTGATCCAACGGATTCGGGTGGCGGGCCAGATCGGTAAGATTTCCGGTTGTCCCGTTACATCCATGATCCGCTGTTCCCCAAACTGATTTTTGATTTCATCGGCTTCGCCGACCGACCGGTTATCGAGCCAAACGATGGCTTTTCTTAATGGGGCCCCTTCCGCATCAACAGGGATCAGGGTTTCGCCCTGGCTTGAGAAGGCCAGTCCGCCAATCGACCGCGGATCAACGTCCGAAATGAGTTCCCGAATAATCAAACAAGTAACGTCCCAATAAACCCCCGCGTCCAGCTCACAGATACCACCTTCACGGGCATCGAGTACGTACTCCTGCCGGGCAAACGCGACAATTTCTCCCCGGTTGTCCATGAGCATCCCCTTGATCGATGTCGTCCCGACATCGATCCCGATCACGAAAGAAGGCGTTCTGCGATTCATCATTAACCTGTAATTGAATATTTACGAATGGCCTCATCTACCGAAACGCCATGCTTGACCACCTCGCACAAGGCCTGCTGAAATAGGGACGGATTCGGTACCTGGATGGCATTTCTTCCAAATACAACACCCCGGGCGCCATCCCTGATCTCATCGGCAGCCAACTGCAACGCTTCTTTCTGCGTCGGTTTTTTCTCCGCGCCGAGGCCAAATACCGGAACCGGACAGCTTTCTGTGACTTTCCTGAAATCGTGCGTATAAAAGGTCTTGATCATATCGCAACCTAACTCACTCAGTATCCGGCAACTGGCAAATACCTGTTCGTGCATTTCTTCGTTTGACAAGGTTCCCGAATGAGTCGGGAAATACTCACCGATCACCGGAATGCCCAACTTGTCGGCCGCGTTGACCAGGCGACTATACAATTCCACGTTGCGGGTGTCGTTTTCTTCACTTCCGGTTTGAAGGGTCAGCGAAACCAGAACGATCTCCGCCCCGTTCGCCACCGATTCTTCGACCGTTTGCGCCAAAACAGAATAAGCGCTGTTGTAATTCCAGTGAAAACAATAGACCGAACTCCAGTTTAACCGGACGACAGGCATTGGAGCGCCCTTGTAATTAAAGATCGGACGAAGTCGTTTCAACATGCCGGGACTCAACAATACCCCGTCAATACAGGAATCAATATTCCCTGCCGTTTCTTCCATGTCGATCATTCCCGGGATCGGGCCATCAAACATTCCATGGTCGATGGCAACAATGACCGCATGGGCGCTTTTATTGAACAACTTTTCAATCCTTATATCCTTTCCGTTCATAATCAAATCATTAATTG
>CAZANK010000120.1:0-8570 GCA_964486235.1 uncultured Prolixibacteraceae bacterium
TTAAAATGAACGAATTATTGTAGATCGCCGTCCCGGAAAAATACCTGATCGCAGGATCAGCATTTTCATTCCACCGTGTCAGTTGATTAAAAGTCGTTTCAAAGGCTTTCACGCCCGTGGCAGGAACAAAAGCAACACCCCATTTACCTGTTATTTCCCTGGAAGGCAGGGTTGTTACCGTCACTTTTTCCGCACAGCCATCGGCTGAGGTAAAGTGGTAATCGCCCTTTTCCCAGAACACCCATCGGGAGGAACCTCCCTGGTCTGTGCTGAGCTCGGGAAACCCGGGCCCGTCCAGGGAAACAAAATGATTCCCCTCCGCTTCTTTCCGGAACACCACGAAAGCGGAACCATTCTCGGGAAGATCGATCAACACGGCCGTCCTGCCGTCGGCCGTTGACCGGCAACTGACGGCATCCGCGGCCTGGCCGGTTACGGGATTCCAGATTTCGGGCACCTTTCCGTCCACGCGAAAGATACACTCCGCTTTTCCCTCTCCCGAAACAAAATAGATATCGGTATGGCCTCCTGTCCGATGATGATATTCGAACGGTCCTTCAAAATCGGGAAGGATCCCGGCGTCACCAAGAATCTCTTCCATCGTTGTGTGGGTATAGATTTTGCCTTTCCCCACCTTACGGACCTGCATCTCGTTTGATGAATTCGTCCAGAGTTGACCGGAAAGCCTGTTGATTTCCTGATCGCTTTCGGGATAATTGCCAAGACCGGGGGCACGCACCGGTTTCGTTTGCCCCAGAACAATCGTTGCCCCTTCGTTGACCAGTTCGCTGATCTTTTGCAGGACATCAACCGGAATGACCGGCTCGTCAAGATCAATCACCAGCATGTTATAGCTTGCCCCGCCGGGAAGAACAAGCCGCCCGTCTTTGACGGACAAGCGGTTGGTAATCACTTCGGAACTCAGCAGGTCGTACATGAACCCTTTTGCCGGAGCCAACGGGGAATTCCCGTTCCACTTTTCGGCCCTTCCCCAGGTGACATAGTTTTTATCATTCACATAACAGCAAACATCGGCAACGAATTTTCCTTTTTGGAGCAGGTACTGGCACCTCCCGAGGTAATCGAAAATACTGCCCGCCTCGTTCCACCAGGTTATATTTGTGTTAATATGTGTCCCGGCGAAATACTCATAGCCGGGTTTTCCGACTTCGACAGGAGAAGCCGTAAACGTATGCCAGATAAAAAAATTAGCCCCATCGACCAGGTTGACATCGGCAAAAGGTTTTAAATACGCCGGATATTTTGTCCAGTGCCGCCCCATGTGGGTGAATGCTTCAACGGCAACCAGCGGATGACCGTAACTATGAGCGGCCATCGCCGTATAGCGGACGTTCGACTTTTTGTGCAGATCCCTGTCGGAGCACCAGAATTCACCCTGTGGCATATCGTTTCTGCCCCAGAATGTCAACTGATCGGCTTCTTTAAACATCGGCGCATGACGCGGCCAGGGACCGCCGTTTTCGGAATGCCATTGAATGCCGGCGGCATGACATAATTCGCCAATGACTTCGTAACAGTTGTGCTCAAAGCAATCGCTGACAGTCCGCAGATAATCGCGCATAAAACGTTCGTTTACCGAGCGGTCTTCCGCCGACATACCCGTCAGGATCGGCAAATACGCCTGCATATTATATCCGCGGTACTTTTTAAAATAATCTTCAAAACCAACGGTCCAGTCAGGCTGTCCGCCTTCCCAGCTTACATTGTAAAAATGGGTCAGGGTAGTTCCTGCCAGGGGTCCGGCATCCTTCAAAAGTTCAGAACCCATCCGATGGAAATAGTTTGTCACCGCATCGGGATTCAGAATATCAACACTACCTTCCTCACCAATCACATGGTAACCAAAACGCAAAATCCGCCATTCCCCTTCAGGGACATCCCATTGCAACGTGGCGTTATTGATCTTGTCGTTGAGATCGATCACCTCACCGGCAAGCGTGGCATCCTCCGCGGGCGTGACCACGGTCTTCCAACCCTGATTTAAATCAACGCCCTTTTCTGCCAGGTTTCCGGTTGAGACCATCCTGACAGCCATCAGGGCAGCGTCCCTGAAGTACTTACGATCGGAAGGCGTTTCCAGCCGGGCAGCAATCTTCCCGGGACCGGAAACGGCCGATGCGGTCCAGATCAGTTGTTTCGGGCCGTCTTCTTTCATGTTCCACGGACCGCGAAGCGAACCACCTGTGTTGGCCAGGTTAATGCTCATTTTTAAACCGAGACGGCGGGCTTCCTGCATGGTATGTTTCACCATTTCACGCCATTCCGGGCTCATAAACTCATATTTTACATCGAGCGGAACAGGAATATGGCTCGTTTTGCCGTGATAATCATCCCAATATCCGCGTGAATCGAAAAGTAAAAGTCCGCCGATCCCTTTCTTTTTCATTTCCTCAAGATCGCGGGTGATCAGTTCTTTCGTCACATTTCCTTTAAGCCACCAATAATAAACCCAGGGTTTAACAGAATCCGGGACTGTTTGAAAATCATCCGCTGAAACAGACAGATCGATCATTTCCCCGCTCTTTTCCTTTGAAGAATTGGTTGTGCACGAAGGCAACACCAGCGATATTGTTATGGGGAAAAGAACGGGCAACAGCACCGTCGATAAATGGTTTTTCAGGCTTTTCATTATTTTAGTTTATCAGTCAGGTTTGAAAACAGAAATAAAATCAAGTTAACGCTCTAAGTTGTTTTTTACAAAAGTATAACTCTTTTCGGAAAAACAAAGATCAGCATTCACTTTCTCTTCATTTTTTCAGAACTCAGTGGTAAATACCTGCCGGAAGTGACGTAATTTTCCAGGATAAAAAATTCGACCGGATTGTCGCGAAAAATTGAGCTTTAAACGATGAACCATAAGCCATTCGCTTTTTACTATTAAACAGGACAAACCCTGCGGCTTGCAGCTTGTAACCTGAAGTCATTTTACCATGCAACCATCAAAACCCCGGCCCTCTTTTTTATGCTCCGTCAGAAGGCAGCCTCAACGTATACCGGCAAATGATCGGAGGGATAACGCTGGCCTTTGGAATCAGTAAGAACAGCATACCGGCCCACCTTCACCTCCTTATTGACGAAAATATAGTCGATGCGGTCTTTCAGTTCACGGTTAATGTCAAAACCGTTAAAGGTTCCTTCCGGACCCTCAGGCGGGATTGCCGACACCTGTCTGCTGTCGTCCAACCGTCGCCTGATGATTTTCAGATTACTGTCGTCCGGGGTCATGTTGAAATCGCCCGTCAGGATTACCGGAAGCCTTTTTTCATTGAGTTCGTTTATTTTTCTCAGAATAAGCCGGGCCGACTCATGCTTCGCCCTTTCGCCGGCATGATCAAAGTGGGTGTTGAACACCCAGAAGTTTTTACGGGTATCGTAATCTTCCAGCAACGCGAAGGTACACACGCGGGGAAGTGCTGCATCCCAGCCCCTGGAAGGAATATGAGGCGTCTCGGACAGCCAGAACCACCCGTGCTGTTTGAGCTGATACTTCTGCGAATTATAAAAGATCGGCACGTACTCCCCCCGGCTGATACCGTCTTCACGTCCCACGCCAACCCAATCAAATCCAGGCATCTTTGACGCGACATCATTGACCTGTTCAAGCAGGGCTTCCTGAAGTCCGAAAATATCGGGTGCGTAGGTGCGGATTAACTTCACAACCGCCTCTTTCCGCTCAGGCCAGGCATTTAAACTGTCTTCGGGATTATTAAAACGGATATTGTAGGTCATGACCTTCAGCTCAAATCCCGGGCTTTCACTGCTCAATGCCATGGCGCATATAATTAACACGATTTTTACGTTCATAAATCTGTATCAGAACAATAGTTAAACGAAGGATAATCGCATTGATGCTCTCCGGGTATGATCGTATGAATCTGATCGCGTGCGTCGTTAAGCACGAAACGCCAGGAGAATTCCATGATCTCATCAAAATAGTTGGTCATTGGACTGCCGGCGAGTGAATGATTACCCCCGCAGGTCGTGTGCAGCCAGTACGGCTTACCCAACAGATTCAACTTCCCGGCAATGGCCTGTCCGCCGTACAGTACCAGATAGCCGGGCTGATCCGGCTTACAATAACGATGCGACGCAATCCCGTAGGGGACCAGATTATCGCAGGTACCGTGAAAGAACATAGAAGGGATCGCTGTTTCGGCAGTCACCTTTGCAAGATCCGGGATAGCTCCCGCCATACTGATCACACCGGCGTAAGTCACGGGAATCTGATCGTCCGATTTCACGGGACGGTCATAAACGGCGTTAAGAACGGTCTCGGCGCCGGCACTGCTTCCGGCAAGAATGATCTTATCCGGGTCGATCCGGAACTGCTCCTGCCGTGAAACAATAAATTCCGTTGCATCATACAAGTCTTCAACAGCGGCAGCGAAGGTGGCCAGCTTATCTTCCGCTTTACAATCACATCCGAATCCAGTATCCGTTCCTTTGCGGGTCAACCGGTAAGAGATGGAAACTGTCACATATCCCCGTTGTGCAACCTTTTTACAAAATTCTGCAATCCCCCCGCCATTACGCGTACCTCCCGAAAAACCCCCGCCGTGCACATACAGAAAAACGGGGCGGCTGAACTCCGGGTCAGATGCAGGGAAATATCCATCAAGATCAAGCTGCTGACCATCTTTTTCGGCATAGGTATACGTTTCAATGATAACCGAATCGGTGATCCCGTCAAGATAACGTTCGCCGGCTCCAACGTCAGCGCTCCCGGCAATCAATACGATTAAAAAGAGAACCAAATTCTTCATCTCTCAGGCAGGTTCGTGTTAATAAATTATCCTGCTAAAATAGAAAAAATGCCTCAATATTCCTCAACCTGCTTCCGGTCATGCTCAGAATAAGTCTTTCTTCCTGAAGATGAGAATGCCCATCGATGACATTAACCCGGAAAAAATAAGTACAAAAGCAAACGCCCAGCTATTATTTTCCAAATGATTCGGAACGTTCATTCCATAGAGGCTGGCGATCAATGTCGGGATCATCAGGATGATCGAGATGGAAGCCAGTTGCTTCATGACCACGTTCAGGTTATTGGAGATCACCGAGGCAAACGCATCCATCATGCCGCTCTGAATATCCGAGTAGATCTGCGACATTTCGAGGGCCTGCTTATTCTCGATGATCGCATCTTCAAGAAGATCCTCATTGACTTCACCCATCTTGGATTTAAAAGAATTGCGCAGCTTTGCAAGGACGATCTCATTGGCTTTCAGGGAAGTGATGAAATAAACCAGGCATTTCTCCATCTTGAGGAGCTTGTTCAATTCTTTGTTCCTGATTGATTTTTCGAGTTCGGTTTCAATTTGTGCCGTTTGCTGATTAATCTGCTTCAGGTACGACAAATAAGTGCTTCCTGAACGAAGGAATAACTTCAGCGTAAAATTCAACTCATCATGAATCAATTGATTTTGTCCCCGGTAAAGTGCCGGCTGAGTATACGGCAATACGTCATTTTGCCTGGAACAAAGTGTGATCGTAACCCCACCAATCCGGATAATCCCCAAAGGAATCGTGTAGTAAGGAACACCGTTATTGGGACTTTCGACCGGTATTCTGAAGATGATCAGCGACCAGTCGTCGTCGGTTTCATAACGGGGTCGTTCGTCCGCATCGAGAATGTCCCTGATCAGATCTTCAGGAACAAAAAACTCGGCTTGCAAACGCTCAATTTCCTTTGGGGTCGGGTCAACCACATTGATCCAACATCCTTTTTCTGCAAGGGGAATTTCAACATATCCCCCGAAGCTTTTGAAGATTCTCAGCATAACTTGCCTCCTTGGGTTAGTCTCTGCAGGAGGCACCAGGCCCCTACAGGGAGGTTAATAATTTTCTTTGTCTATGATCAGGGCCTTCGTCCATGTTTAATTTTTACAATTAGCGGTGCAAAAGTAATAAAAAAACCCGAATAAAAAAGCTTTTTTGATCCTCACGCGATCTCCACGCGGTCTGCATCGATGACCGGTTCACCCCTGAAACGCAGTTGTATTTTCGTTTAACCCAACAAGACTGATTGAATAAATACGGAAAGTATTAACTTCGCACCGGTGAATTCAAAAATCGTTACGATGACCAGTCATGTACCCAGGATGAAGAAATTATATCCATTAAAATTTTCCCCGATCTGCCTGTCCAAGATTTGGGGCGGACAAAAAATAAAAACGGAGTTGGGAAAAGACTTCGGCAGCCTGCCCAATTGCGGCGAAAGCTGGGAAATATCGGGGGTTCCGGGAAATATTTCCGTGGTATGCAACGGCTACCTGGCAGAAAATAACCTGGAGGAACTGATCGAGGTTTACATGGGGGACCTGGTCGGTGACCATGTCTATGAAAAATTCAACGTCGAATTTCCGCTGCTGATTAAGTTCATTGACGCCGATGATGACCTTTCGGTTCAGGTCCATCCGGATGATAAGCTTTCCAAAGAACGGCATCAGGCTTATGGAAAAACGGAAATGTGGTATGTCCTGCAGGCCGACAAGGGGGCCAGGCTGAACAGCGGATTCAATCAGCCCCTGGATACGAATACCTACCTTCAGAAACTTTCTTCCGGTGAATTGATGGATATCCTCAATTTTGAAGAAGTCAAGCCGGGTGATGTGTTTTTCATGCCTGCCGGACGGGTCCATGCCATCGGCAAGGGAATCCTGCTCGCTGAAATTCAGCAAACATCTGACGTAACTTACCGCATCTACGATTATAACAGGAAAGATACTCAGGGCAAGGAGCGGGAACTGCACACCGATCTGGCGCTTGCAGCGATCGACTTTACATACCACGACCGTTACCGCACCGAGTATGAACCAACGCCGAACAAAAACACGGAAGTGGTCAGTTGCGATTATTTTACAACCAGCGTCCTGAAATTTGACCGGACGGTTGAAAAGGATATTTATGACCTTGATTCATTTGTGATCTACATTTGCGTGGAAGGGGAATGCGAGATCGTGTACGACGAAGGAAGTGAAAAGGCGAGAAAAGGCGAGACGATACTGATCCCTGCCTCCTTAACCCAGTTCCGGCTGAAACCGCTGACAGGCAGTGTAAAACTCCTGGAAGTACATGTATAAACTTTTGCCGGAGAAGCGGAAAGCTTATTCAGCACGCTTAACCGTTCCCGCGAAGGCGGGAACCCCGCCCTGAAAGAGATTCCTGCCTTCGGCGACATAAATTAAACCATCATGGAAATCAGGACGGCGAACTTTTTGATGAGTAATACGGAAGTAAGTAAATGTCCGCCGGCAGACCGCCCGGAATATGCGTTTATAGGACGCTCCAATGTGGGGAAGTCGTCATTGATCAACATGCTTGTCAACAACAAAAAACTGGCAAAGACGTCCCAACAACCCGGCAAAACACAACACATCAACCATTACCTGATCAACGAAAGCTGGTATCTGGTCGATCTTCCCGGCTACGGTTACGCGAAAATATCCAAGGCTGCACGCCAAAGACTCCAGACGTTCATTATCGATTATGTCCTGAAAAGGATCAATCTTTATTGCCTGCTCGTGCTCATTGACTCCCGGCATGAACCTCAGAAAATTGACCTCGAATTCATGAGCTGGCTTGGAGAAAACGAAGTTCCTTTCACCTTGATCTTTACAAAAGCCGACAAGCTTGGCAAGCATAAACTGGCACAGAATGTTGAATCCTATAAAAAGGAACTGGAAAAACAGTGGGAAACACTGCCGCCAATCATGATCAGCTCCTCTGAAACAAAACTCGGAAGAGATGAAATCCTGGATTTCATAGAACGTACAATCGTAGCGGGTAGCGAGTCGTGAGTAACCTCACAATCATATAAACATGTCCATGAGGCTGAATATCCATGCAGTCCTGTGAAGATGTAACCATGTGACGATATCATCTTCCGGTTTCCCGTCTCTGGTTTCCGGTTTCCGGTTTCCGGTCTCCCGTAATCCGATCTTTTTTCTACTTTGTCTGAAAGATTTTTTTACCTTTGCCCGCATTCCAGGGTACTAAAATTAAATAGGAAGATATGGGAAAAGATGCCCCTCTTAAGATTTTTTCAGGTACAGCAACAACTTATTTAACAACAAAGATTTGCAAAAGTGTCGGTATCGCGCTGGGAAAATCGTCTTGTCCGATGTTTGCAGACGGTGAGTTTGAACCGTGTTACGAGGAAACGATTCGCGGCTCACACGTGTTTATTGTCCAGTCAACCTTCCCTCCGGGCGACAACCTGCTGGAATTACTACTGATGATCGACGCGGCCAAACGTGCTTCCGCGTGCGAAGTCATTGCAGTGATCCCCTATTTCGGATATGCCCGTCAGGACCGGAAAGACAAGCCACGCGTGTCAATCGGCGCCAAGCTGATGGCCGATTTGCTGTCGGCTTCCGGAGTGAACCGGATTATCACGATGGATCTTCATGCCGATCAGATCCAGGGATTTTTCAATGTCCCGGTTGATCATTTGTATGCATCGGCCTTGTTTATCCCTTATATCGAGAAAATGGGATTACGCGATATCGTGATTGCCTCGCCCGATGTCGGCGGAACAAGAAGGGCCA
>CAZANK010000121.1:0-1691 GCA_964486235.1 uncultured Prolixibacteraceae bacterium
ACGCACCCACGCCCTTTCAGGCCTTGACAGAACGTTTGAAAGGGAAAGCGGAAGTGGTTTTACACGACCCCCAAACAGATGCGGCATCACTGGCAAAAACCTGCGACGTGGTTGTCTTTTTTGGCTCTATCCGTGAGGGCGAAGGGCATGACCGCAGTTTGCTGGCTTTGCCGTCGAAACCGGTGAAGGCGGCCAAAAGCCTTGATAATGCCATGATTGTGGAGGATGCCGAAAACCCGGTCATCAATCTCGACCAGGAAGAAATGATTGCCGGCCTGGCTGCAAGCGGCACAAAAACCATTGTTGTGCTGCAGAATGGGTCAACGATCGATATCCGGAACTGGATCGGTAACGTGGACGCTTTGCTCGAAGCCTGGTACCCGGGCGAACAAGGAGCTGTTGCCATCGCCGAAACCTTATTCGGCAACAATAATCCGGGAGGACGACTTCCCTTTAGCTGGGCCCGTCATGCAGGGCAACTGCCCATTTATTACGATATCAAACCTTCGGGACGCGGTTATGCTTATAACGATGACGACGGGAAGCCGATGTTCCCGTTCGGGTTTGGTCTGAGTTACACGTCATTTGAATATTCAAACCTCGTTGTGCCTTTGGACGTGAAAAACGGCGAAACGATTGAAGTCAGATTCACGCTGAAGAATACCGGGAAGGTTAAAGGAGACGAAGTGGTGCAGCTTTACCTGCACGATGTAATCGCTTCGGTAGTCCGCCCCATGAGAGAACTGAAAGCGTTTAAACGGGTCACACTCGAAGCGGGTGAATGCAGGGAAATTGTCCTTGAACTACCCTACCGAAGTTTCTGCTTCTGGAACCGAAATCTGGAATTTGTCAGCGAGCCCGGCGAATTTAAGCTGTTCGTCGGGAGAAACGCTGCCGACACCCGGTTAGAGGGAAGCGTTCAGGTTCTGTAAGCATCTTAACCTGGACGATTGATTCGCTCTCGCCGGCACAGCGCGTACCCCGGAAAAATCTTTTGTCAGGCGCTGCCCGGTGTAAGGTCAATTTTTTGGGAAAATTATTGCGGCGATTGTTACCAACCCGCAGGGCAGGTTGAAAGAGATTTTCCGTCCCTTTCTTCCCTCCCTGAGGTAGGCATATACCTTTTTTTCCCTATTTTTGTTTAGTGGTTAAGTTTATACGGAAACGAATTCAGCTTGAAAACCGATGGTGAGATATGGGAAAATTTTAAGGAAGGAGATAAATCGGCTCTCTCGTTTATCTATTTTCAGCACTTTCATCCTATGTTTCAATATGGTGTCAAGTTTAAAGATGATCCGGAATTCATCAAGGATTGTATCCAGGATGTATTCTTCAAACTGATAAAAGCGGGAAAGAACCTTGGCCCGACAAACAACATTCGTTTTTATTTATTCAAGTCTTTAAAAACCACGATTTTTAAGAAGATTGAAAAGGAAAGGCGAATGGAAGAAATCGGGAAGGACCTGAAGTTTGAAGCTTTCTTTTCCCTGGAAGAGGAAATTACAGAGAAAGAAAATGCCACAGCCAGAGAAAAATCACTGTCTCTTGCGTTAAAAAGTCTGAGCGACCGACAGCGGGAAGTTATTTATTTGCGATACGAATGTGGAATGGGGTATTCCCAAATAGGTGATCTTATGCATCTGAAAGACGATTCGGTCAGAAAGTTGGTATTCAGGGCAATAAAAGCGTTG
>CAZANK010000121.1:1701-8540 GCA_964486235.1 uncultured Prolixibacteraceae bacterium
AAACCGAAAACCCCGACTGGCCTTCAATAAAAGCGTTGCGCGAAATTATTGAAGGCCAGTCGGGGTTTTCGGTTTTGTTCGTTCTTCAGTTTTCTTCAAAATATGTTTTCTAACACATTTTTTGCTGTCCACAAAAAGACTTTTTCCGGGTTTTGAGGACAAAGGTTTTTATAAAGTGGAAAAAGGATACCGCAATTATACCGTTGAAGATTTTGCATCTGACCTGGATTTTATCAATTGGGTAAAAAAAGGAACAGACACCCGAAAATGGGAAGCTTTGGAAGAAGAGAACCCACATTCTTCAAGGAAAATTAAAATCGCAAGAAAAATCATTTTGGCACTGCATACCCCTGAAACGTCTGTCGGACAAGACGAAGTTTATACGTTATGGAAAAATGTGGAGTTGTTTTATCAACTGCATCATCAATCCAACAGAAAGAAACGATTGATCAGGTTTGCACAATATGCCGCCGTATTCCTGATTGCTTTCTTCATCGGGGCTGCGATACCAATTTTATATTTTACGCATGACGATCAAGAAGCGCATCATGCTGCAGAACCATTTTTAACAAATGAGTTGGCTGCTAAATTGGTCTTGGCAGGGGGCGAAGAAGTTATCCTCCGGGGAAAGCGTTCCGAGCTTGCGTTTGACGCCTCAGGCAGACAAATTAAGATCGGCCAGGACAGTGTGGTTCATTACAGTGGAAAGATGGAACAGCATGCCATGGCCCGGTTGATCGTTCCTTTCGGGATGCGTTCCGGCATTTGTTTATCCGATGGGACCAGCGTGTGGCTAAACGCGGGCTCGATGCTGTCTTTTCCTCAGAAATTTGCCGGGAAAAACAGAAAGGTATTTCTGAAAGGAGAAGCCTTTTTCAAGGTCGCAAAAAATGAAGAATCTCCCTTTATTGTTTGCTCCGACAACCTGAATGTGAGAGTTCTGGGAACAGCGTTCAACATGAGGGATGATGAGCTGGACAAGGAATCTGCAGAAGTCGTTCTGGTTGAAGGTTCTGTTAGCTTGCAAAGGAATGGATGGTTCAATTTGCCGGTGAATGAAATTCAGTTAAAGCCAAACCAAAAGGCGACATACTGGAAGTCTGACAAGAAGACGACAGTCGATTCAGATATCGAGACGGTATATTACACCTCCTGGAAGGAAGGATTCCTTGAGTTTAATAAAACAGGAATACTCACTGTTTTCAACAGGCTTTCCCGTTTTTACCATGTGGAGTTTGTTGTTGAAAAGAAGGTGAAAACAACCAGTTTCTTCAGTGGAAAACTTGATCTGGATAAACCATTGACAAGCGTATTGGAAACAATCTCCGGCGCAGCGCCTGTAAATTGCCGTATTGAAGGGAGAAGGGTATATGTGAATCAAAAATAAATGCCTATGAATAGGAACAATCCGGGGAATGTTGAAGCCATCCCCCGGATTTAGATAAACGCCATATCAATATTAACGTTTAAGAAACACTCAAATTTATGGAAAAAAAAAGTATGAATGGGTGTCCTTATTGGGGAAGCACCGGAAATTTATTGAAAAAGATGAGACTATTGGTTACATTTTTTTTGTCAGGATTGCTGACAGTATCAGCAACTACTTATTCACAACAGACAAAATTCCGTCTGAAATTTAACGATGCCACCGTTAAAGAAGTGTTTAAGCAGATTGAGGACAATAGTGAGTTCATATTGTTCTACAATGAAGACTATGTTGATGTTAATCGCAGAGTGAGCATCGATGCCCATGGAAGGAATGTAGAATACATTCTCGATGAGGTTTTTAAGGGAACTCAGAATTCCTACAGAATTAACCGTCGTCAGATTGTAATTCTGGCCCCGGGAATTACAAATGTTCCTTTCGGTGCCGATTCCGGGGTCATTCAGCAACAAAAAATATCCGTCTCCGGTAAAGTTACCGACACATCCGGCGCTCCGCTTCCCGGAGTAGCAATTATGATAAAAGGGACAACAGTCGGAAGTATCACTGATGTGAACGGAAATTATACCCTTGCAAACGTCCCCGGAAACGCCACTCTGTCTTTTTCGTTTATCGGGATGAAGACACAAGAGATACCCGTTTCCGGAAAGACTGAAGTTCACGTGAAAATGCAGGGTGAGTCGATCGACATTGAAGAAGTAGTGGCTGTCGGCTACGGGAGTATGAAGAGAAGCGATTTAACAGGGGCAACTTCCAGCGTTTCGGCTGCGGATTTTAAACTGCACCCCATCATGACTCCCACCGACGCGTTGATTGGACGCCTCTCCGGTGTTCAGATAACCAATACTTCAGGAAACGTTGATGCTTCGGTAAAAGTCCGTATTCGTGGCACGAATTCGATTAACGGGGGAAACGATCCCTTGTATGTGTGTGACGGAGTTGTCGGCACCGGAATGCCTTCGGTCGAAGAAATCGAATCGATCGAGGTACTGAAAGACGCTTCAGCAACCGCTATTTATGGGTCTCGCGGCGCAAACGGTGTGATTCTCATCACCACGAAAAAGGGGAAAGAAGGTGTCACACGTGTGACTGTGAACGGGTTTGGATCGTTTTTACAGCCAGTCAATTTATACGAAACGCTGGATGCTTACGAATACGCGCAGGAGGTTAACATCTTGTACAACAACGTCTACACGGAGAATCAGTTGAATGCCTTCAGAAGCAATGGCGGTACCGATTGGCAGAAGGAGGTATTAAACAATGCATGGAAACAAAAGTATAACGTGGCCATTGATGGTGGAAGCCAGAAAGTCCGGTATCACATTTTTAGCGAGTATTACCGGAATACGGCTTTGATAAAAAGACAGGCCAAAGAAGGCTATAACGTCCGATCCCGTTTAAACATTGACTTGTTCAGGAATGTGGATTTGGAATGGCACGTGAATGGCGGATATGGTCACAGCACGAACACGGGGAGCAGTCTGTATGAGGGGGGGGCTGATGCGATCCTGTTTAATGCCTTAACATGGGGACCAACAGAAAGCATCTACGAAAGCGACGGAGCTTACAATCTGGCCGACCCCTATGGGGCCATGGGAAATAATCCGGTTCAGCGAATGAAAGAAAAGAATGTATGGGCAAAATCGTTTAGTATTACCTCGAATTCTGCTTTGACCTGGAAAGTCTTCCCTGAATTGTCGTTGCAATATCGGTTAAACGTGAGCCTTAGCAACGGCAACTCCTACGACTGGGAGAGTACGAAGTATACCTTGAGCCATGCAGAAGCTTCAGGGTCAAAAAGTTTTTCAAATCATACTTTCCAGAATTTTATTGTGAACTGGGACAAGCGTTATGGAAATCATCATGTATCAGCAACGGCCGTGGGGGAAAGCAGTAAATACACGTCAGACAGTTTGTCCGGGTCCGGCGAATATTTCGGCAACGAAAACCTTGGATACTGGGGAATGTCTAATGGTTCCACAAGGAATGCCGGTGTTGGTTGGAGCGACTGGTCCCTGCTTTCCGGTGTTGGGCGCGTGAACTACAATTATGCCGGTAAATATTATTTGACCGGAGCCTTCCGGGCTGATGCTTCTTCTAAATTTGCCCAAGGAAACAGATGGAGTTACTATCCTTCAGGTTCAGTCGCGTGGCGCGCTTCTGAAGAAGCTTTTGTAAAGGGCCTGAATGTTTTTTCCAATCTGAAGCTGAGAGCCAGCTACGGTAAAACAGGAAACCAGGGAGTAGGTCCGTATTCGACAGTCGCTTTGTTAAGCTCAGAGTATGCGTATTACACGTACACCGGCAGGGTTTATGGTTATACCAGCAAAACGATTAACAAGGATTTGCAGTGGGAAGAAACGGGACAACTGGATTTTGGTGTGGATGCCGGCTTTTTTAACGATCGTTTGACGGTAACCATGGACTATTATCAGAAGGATACAAAAAAATTGCTGTTGCTGGTGACAACTCCTTATTTTCTGGGTGGCGATGATATTTATGTGAATAAGGGAGAAGTGATGAACAACGGATTCGAAGTTTCGGTGAATGCAACGCCGATTGAAAAGAAGGAATTTTCCTGGGATTTTAATGTCAATTTTTCAACCAATAAGAACGAAATTGTTGATTTAGGTGGAGAAACCATTTACGGGTTAAGCTCTTCGGGAAATAACGACGCCATTCTTTCGAATGAAACCTATATTTTGCAGGAAGGTATCGCTTTAGGATCCCTGTACGGCTATAAATGGTTAGGCATTTGGCAGGAAAATGAAGCAGCAGAGGCTGCCAAATACGGGAACAAGCCCGGCGATAACAAATATGCCGACCTGACGCCCGACGGGACGATTAACGCGAGCGACAGGACGAACATCGGGAACGGTACCCCCAAATATATCTGGGGCTTCAATTCAACCTTGAGGTATAAAGGATGGGATATGAACATTTTATTGGAGGGCATTCACGGATGTGATAAATTGAATATTGTCTACGCCATGGCTTCTTCACAGCATTCAAAATCCCGTACCATTACGTTGAAGGAAGCCTGGGACAACTCCTGGACGTCGTCTAATGCCAGTAATCGTTTCCCGAATGTGACCAGTGAAACCTCCACCAATTATCTGAACTCGACCCAGTGGATACAGGATGCAAGTTTTGTTCGTCTGAGGAACATCAGCCTGGGGTATACGTTTAAGAAAAGGCTGACGAGAATCGCTGATTGCCGCGTGTTTGTCAGTGCACAGAACCTGTTCACAATCACTGATTACAACGGCTATGATCCGGAAGCCACTTCGACGTTGACAAGTGATGTGTCAACGGGAATTGATTCCGGAATTACGCCTTCTGCCCGGACGTTTACTGTCGGCGCTCAATTATCATTTTAAGGTTTAATCTAATATCGAACAAAATGAATAAAAAAATCTATATCCTTCTGTTAATTGGAGTTTTCACTTTTTCATGTTCCGATTTTCTGGACGAACATCCCAAAACTTCCTTGAATAGTTCCAATTTTTTTCAAAGCGGGGAGGATTTGATCCTGGCAGTTCATCCTTTGTATTACGTAATGATGAACTTTTCGGTTGGAGATGATCCGATTTCCTTATTCCTGAGGCAGGACGACTTAACTTCAAACCAACCGGCGAATACCTATTTCCGAGATTTTGACACCTTCGGTATCTCGCCCGACCTGACCCAGTTGCTGTATGCCTGGCAGATTCCTTATTCGGGCATTAAACGGGCCAATTTCATCATTTCTAATTATGCGGATGTTCCGAACAGTACGGAAGACGTCAGGAACAATTGTGCCGGACAAGCCTATTTTCACCGGGCATGGTGGTATTTCTGGCTGGTAAAATACTTTGGCCCGGTTCCGATGCCTTTAACCGACAGCGAATCGGATACAGAAATGGAGAAATCGAGCATGGAAGACATCTACACGCAAATTATTTCTGATTTGGAAAATGCCGAGACGATGCTTCCTGTGAAACAAACAAGAGAAGATTGGTCGGAGGATGGCTACAGTATTGTTCCGACACAGGGTTCTGCGAAAAGTTTATTGTCGATGGTCTATCTGCAGATGGGCGGCTGGCCATTGAAGCAAACCGATAAATATGCGTTGGCTGCTGCTAAGGCGAAAGAAGTAATCGATAATGAATCGGCACACGGATATGGACTGGTTGCTCAGGAGGAACTTTGGGCCGGTGAAACCCTCTGGGACGAAGAAACTGTTTTTGGCCATCCGTATAATTACCCGAACGGTGATTATACGATGCGGGCCCCAAAAGCAGGAGCTCCTGTTGAAGAAGGCGGATGGTTCTGTTATTATCCTGAAATCAATTTTTTCAAAAATTTTCCGGAGGGGAAACGGAAGGAGGTGACATTCCAGACCGATATATGGTTGCCAATCAGCGCCGATCAGGCCGCCGCATTTCCTGGTATCGCTTTCCAGACAGCAAGGAGCCTTGACCAGTGGTGGCTGAGTGTGCCCTGGGATAATGAGAATACGTACAGGCAACACCCGTACTATGCCAAACAACGGCTGGGCGGTTCGCGTAACGGCAGCCCCAGTTGGGATGACCGTTATCTGACCGGCGACATGTGGCGCTCCGGTCGTTCGCAGCGTTTTATTCGTTATGCAGAAATACTTTTGGTTTATGCGGAAGCTCAGGCAATGGCAAACGGAAGTCCCGATGCGTCGGCTTATGCCGCCATTAACCGGGTTCGTGACCGTGCAGGGTTGGGGAACTTACCCTCGGGAATGAGTGCTTCTGACTTTCAGAAAGCCTGCTTCGATGAACGCGGATGGGAATTTGCCGGGAACGAACATGGAGTCCGCTGGTCTGACCTGCTTCGCCTGGAAAAGGTAGAAGAAAAATGTCATTCGTCGAATCGTGATCCACGGGAATATGCCTTGGATCACGAGCCTACAAAATCGGATTACTTTTTACCGGTCCCTGCTTCCGAAAAGAATAAAAACCCGAACCTTACAGACAATGATGGTGCGGATTTTAACTAGTTTCTATTGCCATAAAGGTCATTGCACACACGTCAATGACCTTTTCATTTCATAAACCACTTGCGATTCAAGGAAGAATCAGAATCAGAAGACAATGATCATCAATATCTTAAAATGCAGGATCAACGGATTGTTATTCCTGTCAATCCTGTTTGTTTTTTCAGAAGGAGGATATGCCCAGGATAAAAAGCAGGGAGCCTCTGAAAGGTTTTATATCGGGATCGATAACTCAGGCGACAAGTGTAAACCCGACGAATTTTTTAACCCGGTTGCCATGGATTCCCTGGGTGTTGATTTCGTGGTTTATCACTACCAGGGTCCCCGGGGAACCATCGAAGACGAAGCAAGGACGATGGAAAAACTGGGGAATGATTTTCAAAAGGC
>CAZANK010000122.1:0-8506 GCA_964486235.1 uncultured Prolixibacteraceae bacterium
GGGCCAGCAGCGGCGGCGATATTTATTATACCGGAAAGCCTTCGCAGCGGGATGTGGATGAATCGAGTGGGGGAGACGTCAGGGAGAACTAGGCCTCCCTAAACCTCCAGTTCATGCTGGTCCACGGTTCGCCGGCGTAGCCGATGCCGATGCGCGGGGCGGCGACGATGTGTTTGCCGGCGGGTGCGTCTTCGATCCGGAGGCGCGGTGAGGTTTCCAGGTCTTCGCCATAGAACGACCGTTCTAGGCGAAGTTCGCGGCCCACCCGGCCGGGACCGTCAAAGCCCGCCAGTCCGCGGATTAAGACGGCCGAGGGTTCCTCTTCAGGACCCGTGACCACGTTCAGCATCCAGTACATCCCGTAGATCAGGTAGACATAGATGCGACCGCCGGCGCCGAACATGACCTCCGTACGGGGTGTTCGTCCCTTGCTCGCGTGACAGGCCAGGTCGTCTGCGCCGCAATACGCTTCCGTTTCCGTGATCCGGTAACGCCTCACGTGCCCTTCCGGGAACACCCGCACCAGCGTTTTTCCCACCAGTTCCCGCGCCACCATCACGGTGTCGCGCGCAAAGAACGTTGCCGTCAGTCTGGTTGTATTTGCTGTCATGGGGCAAAGATAGGAAAAGCTGTGGGCAAAATCTTTGTTATTAAAACGTTTGCAGTTTTGAAAAAAAGAAATACTTTTGCAGTCCCGATTATTGTCCGTACTTACAATTCTTGTACTAGAGTGTTAATTTAAAAATGGAGTAAGTGGATTATTTATCTTATAAGACCGTATCGGCCAACAAAGCCACGGTCCGCAAAGAATGGGTTGTCGTTGATGCAACCAACATGCCGTTGGGCCGATTGGCCAGTGCCGTCGCGAAGATGCTTCGCGGAAAGCATAAACCTGATTTCACGCCTCACGTTGATTGCGGCGACAATGTGATCGTGGTCAATGCCGAAAAAGTCATTTTGACCGGCAACAAGATGACCGGACGTGTGTACCTGCGCCATACGGGTTATCCCGGTGGTCAGCGGAGTCAGACCCCGGCCGATATTTTAGAAAGGTATCCTGAGCGTTTGGTCCAGCGTGCGGTAAAAGGAATGCTCCCCAAAAACCGTCTTGGACGTCAGATTATTGGCAATATGAGAGTGTATGTTGGTCCGGAGCACAAACAGGAAGCTCAGAACCCGAAAGTAATAGATTTAAATACGATTAAATTATAACAATGGAAGTTGTAAATACCATCGGACGCAGGAAGAGCGCCGTTGCCCGTATTTTTGTCAGCGAGGGCAAGGGGGAGATTACCGTCAACAAGCGGGAGATGAAGGACTATTTTTCGACCGATACGCTGCAATATATTGTGATGCAGCCGTTGAGGCTGCTTGGAGCTACTGATCAGTACGACATCAAAGTGAACCTTGACGGTGGTGGTGTGAAGGGCCAGGCCGAGGCGTTGCGTTTAGCCATTTCGAGGGCGCTGGTCGAGATCAATCCCGAGTCGAAGCCCGAACTGAAGCGTGCCGGTTTTATGACCCGTGATCCGCGTGAAGTGGAGCGCAAGAAGCCGGGTCAGCCCAAAGCCCGCAAACGCTTCCAGTTTTCAAAACGTTAGTGTTAGCAAGAAGGATAACTGTGGATCTGAAATCACTGAGACTCCCCGGTTTCGAGGGACTACTCAGGGGTTGCTTTTCGACATTTTATTAAAAAAAGTAAAAAGATGCCAAGAACAAATTTTCAGGAATTATTGGATGCAGGTGTTCATTTTGGTCACCTGAAAAGAAAGTGGAATCCGGCGATGGCCCCGTATATTTTCATGGAGAAGAACGGGATTCACCTGATCGACCTGCAAAAAACCATTGTCAAGATTGAAGAGGCCGCCTCCGCGATCAAGCAGATCGCCAAGTCGGGGCGTAAGGTGTTGTTTGTGGCCACCAAGAAGCAGGCCAAGGAAATTGTGGCCGAGGCGGTGGGCCAGGTGAACATGCCTTATGTGGTGGAGCGCTGGCCGGGGGGTATGCTGACCAACTTCCCCACGATCCGCAAGGCGGTGAAGAAGATGATCTCGATCGACAAGATGATGAAAGACGCCAGTTGGGACAACCTGTCGAAGCGTGAAAAGCTGCAGATCGGACGCCAACGTGCCAAGCTGGAGAAGATCTTGGGAAGTATTGCCGACCTGACCCGTTTGCCTGCCGCCCTGTTTATCGTCGATGTGATGAAAGAGAAGATCGCGGTGCGCGAAGCACAGCGTCTTGGTATTCCGGTGTTCGCGATGGTCGATACCAACTCAGACCCGGAAGCAATTGACTTTGTGATCCCCGCCAACGATGATGCCTCCCAGTCGATCCGCCTGGTGATCCGTCTCATGTGCGAAGCCATTGCCGAAGGATTGAACGAACGCAAAGCCGAGCGCGACAAGGAAGACGGCGACGAGCCCGCCCCGAAGCGATTCAGGAAGGGCGACATCAAGAAATCGGCCGCCAAGTTTGTAGAGGGGGAAGAAGAGGATAAGGAGGAAGAAGAGGTGGACATCGATGACGACGAAGAAGGTTCGGATGAACCGGATGAAGATGACGAAGAAGCCGGGAAAACAGAAGAATAAAAAGAAGGGATTATGGCAATTACTGCAGCAGATGTAATGAAGTTACGTAAGGTAACGGGCGCGGGAATGATGGATTGTAAAAACGCGCTGAATGAAGCCAACGGCGATTTTGACCGTGCCATTGAGATTATCCGTGAAAGAGGGAAACTGGTTGCCAGTAAGCGTTCTGACCGGGAGAGCAATGAGGGTGTTGTTTTGGCCCGCGTAAGCGACGATCGGACGTTTGGCGCCGTCATCGTTTTGAACTGTGAAACTGATTTTGTTGCCAAGAACGAGGGGTTCATCGCGTTGACGGGCAAGTTCCTGGACCTGGCGGTCAGCAAACGGGCTGCCTGCCTGGACGCGCTGAAGACGCTGGACCTCGACGGCCGTACCGTCGAAGCGCATGTCGTGGAGCAAACCGGCATTATTGGTGAGAAGCTTGATCTGTCATTCTACGGCAAGATCGAAGCCGCCCTGGTGATGCCGTATATACACCCGGGGAACAAGCTGGCCACCGTTGTCGGTTTCAACAAGGATGTGGAACAACAAACCGCGAAAGACGTGGCGATGCAGGTGGCAGCCATGAGTCCGGTAGCCGTCGATAAAGACGATGTTCCGCAGCATGTTGTTGAAAAGGAACTGGAGATTGCCCGCGAGAAATTCCGGATGGAAGGAAAACCCGAAAACATGCTCGATAAGATTGCCCAGGGCGCCCTGCAGAAGTTCTTCAAGGAGAGCACGCTGTTGAGTCAGGCTTTCGTGAAAGACAACAAGCTCACGATCAAGGAATACCTGGCATCGAAAGACAAAGGGCTGACGGTTACCGGATTTGTCCGCTACGGATTGGGAGAATAATTAACTATCCATTTTTATAGATCATGAAAAAGAGCCTCACGAGGCTCTTTTTTTGCATAGGGCATGAGCACAGGGCATGAGCATAGAGCATGGAACATGGGGCACAAAGGATGAGGCGTTGCCCCAAGCCCCCTCAACGCAGCGCTTCGGCGCCATTGGTGACTTCCAGGATTTCGTTGGTGATCGCTGCCTGGCGGGCCTTGTTAAAGGTGATGGTCAGCTCGCGGATCAGTTCCGTGGCATTGTCCGTAGCCTGGTGCATGGCCGTCATCCGCGCCCCGTGTTCCGCGGCGTTCGAATCGAGCAAGGCTTTGTAAAACTGAATTTTCAGCGAACGGGGGATGAGTTCGGTGACGATCTCTTTTTTGGAAGGCTCAAAGATATAATCTGTCCTGACTTTCTTCTGTCCGCCGGCGGCCATCTTCACCGGCAGGAACTGTTCAGTGGCCATGACCTGGACCGCCGCGTTTTTGAACTGGTTATACACCAGCAGGATGCGGTCATACCGGTGCGTGGTGAAATCGGCCATCAGTTGTTCGGCAAGAGGGGCGACGTTGTCGAAGCTGAGTGAATCAAACAAGTCGTTGGCCTGGCCGGCGATCTTCATGCCCCGCGACCGCAGGAACCGCTCACCCTGTCGCCCGATGACGAAAAAGTCGGCATTCCCGGCTTCCAGTTGTCTGCCATAAAGGGAAAACACCGTTTCCAGGGCCATCTTCGAGATTGACGAGTTAAACGCCCCGCATAGTCCCCGGTTGGAGCTGATCAACACGACCAGGACTTTTCCCGGTTCGCGTTGGCGGGTGTAAGGCGATTCGTCGGGCGTTTCGAGGCTGGCGCTGACGAGGGAGAGGATCTCCTCAATTTTTCCGGCATAAGGTCTGATGCGCAGGATGGCGTCCTGAGCCTTCTTCAGCCTGGCGGCCGACACCATCTTCATGGCGGCGGTGACCTGGCGGGTGCTTTTCACCGACGAAATCCGGGTTCGTATTTCTTTTAAGTTTGACATCCTTTATTTCTTCCCGGGGTTAAAGATCACGGGCGGCGACTTCGGCGGCAGCTTCTTCGATGGCTGCTTTACCTTCGTCGGTGAGCCGTCCCTGTTTCAGTTCCTGAAGCACGGATGGGTATTGCATGTCCATGCGCTCCAGGAACCGTGTTTCAAACCCGCGTACCTCTTCCACGGGCACATTTTTCAGCAGTCCGTTCACCCCGCAGTAGATGATGGCGATCTGGTGTTCGATCTTCATGGGGGCATATTGCCCTTGTTTCAGGATTTCGACGTTGCGGTGCCCTTTGTTGAGCACCTGCATCGTGGCGGCATCCAGGTCGGACCCGAACTTGGAGAAGGCCTCCAGCTCGCGGAACTGCGCCTGGTCGAGCTTGAGGGTGCCGGCGATCTTCTTCATCGCCTTCACCTGGGCGTTTCCTCCCACGCGCGACACGGAGATGCCCACGTTGATGGCAGGCCGGATGCCGGCATGGAACAGGTTCGACTCCAGGAAGATTTGTCCGTCGGTGATGGAGATCACGTTGGTCGGGATGTAGGCCGACACGTCGCCGGCCTGGGTCTCGATGATGGGAAGCGCGGTGAGGGATCCGCCACCCCTGACTTTTCCTTTCAGCGACTCCGGAAGGTCGTTCATCTGGCAGGCGATGGCGTCCGGGTCGATGATCTTCGCGGCCCGTTCAAGCAGGCGCGAGTGCAGGTAGAACACGTCGCCCGGGTAGGCTTCGCGTCCCGGCGGGCGGCGCAGCAGCAGGGATACCTCGCGGTACGAGACCGCCTGCTTCGAAAGGTCGTCATAGATGATCAGCGCGTCGCGCCCGGTGTCGCGGAAATACTCGCCGATGGCTGCGCCGGCATAGGGTGCGTAATACTGCAGGGCCGCGGGGTCGGCGGCGGTGGCTGCCACGATGCAGGTATAGTCCATGGCGCCGTATTTCTCCAGGGTGGCCGCGATGGAGGCCACCGTGGATCCTTTTTGGCCGATGGCCACGTAAATACAGTAAACGGGCCTCCCGTTTTCAAATTCTTCCCGCTGGTTGATGATGGTGTCGATGGCGACGGCGGTCTTTCCGGTCTGGCGGTCGCCGATGATCAGCTCCCGCTGTCCCCTGCCGATGGGGACCATGGCGTCAATGGCCTTGATGCCCGTCTGGAGCGGCTGGGTGACAGGCTTGCGGAAGATGACGCCCGGCGCTTTCCGTTCAAGGGGCATCTCAAATGTCTCACCTTTCACCGGGCCCTTCCCGTCGAGGGGCATCCCGATGGTGTTGATCACCCGTCCCAGCACCCCTTCGCCCACTTCGACGGAGGCGATGCGTCCCAGGCGTTTGACCGTGTCGCCTTCCCGGGTGTCTTCCGAAGGCCCCAGCAGTACGGCGCCGGCGTTATCCTCCTCCAGGTTGATCACGATCCCTTTCAGTCCGCTGCTGAACTCGATCATCTCGTTGGCTTCGACGTTCCACAGTCCGTAGATGCGGGCGATACCATCTCCCACGGTGAGCACCGTGCCCACTTCCTCGAGCCCCGTCTCCGCGTTGAACCCTTCCAGTTGTTGTCTCAGTATCGCTGATACTTCAGCAGGTTTTATTTCCGCCATTTTTCTCTGTTTTTGATGTTCATGTTCCCGTATTCCCGGATTGTCTGAACATCTGACTATCTTTTTAAGTTTCTGCTTCCAGGAGCAGACGTTTTATCTTTTTCAGTTGATGGGCCACGCTGACATCGACCTGCCGGTCATCGATACGCAGGATAAATCCGCCGATCAACGTGGGATCCACCTTCAGGCTTAGCTCCACGGGCGACTGCATCTCCGTTTCGAGGTACGAGCGGACCTGGTCGGTGACGGCCTTGCCGAGTGTGACGGCGCTGGTGAACACGGCCGTCCGGATGCCCTTCCCCTTCCGGTACATCGCGATGAAGTTCCGGCATATCCCGGGCAGGTTGGCCTCACGCCTGTTCCGCGTAATCAGGCGGATGAAGTCGAGCGTTTCGGGCTGCACCTTTCCCTGCAACGCCGATTCCAGCAGGCTGATCTTTTTCGACAGACTGATGACCGGGCTTTCCAGCAGGTGCCTGAACTCCTGGCTTTCCCCATGAAGGGCGCCGATAGCGGCGATGTCGTCCTTCAGCGGGCCGAGCCGGCCTTTCTCCCTGGCGAGTTCGAAAAATGCCCTGGCATACCGTACCGTTGTTTTCCCCTGGTCCATCACGATTTCAGGTTAAGGTCGCTCAACAGGCTGTTTACCAGGACTTCCTGGTCTGCTTTCTCCTTCAGCTCCCGCTGGATAATTTTCTCAGCCACCCGGACTGACAGTTCCGCCACCTGTTTTTTGATGTCGGCGATGGCTTCTTCCTTTTCGGCGTTGATCCGCAGGCGCGCCGCCTCGATCATCTTTTCACCTTCGCGGACAGCCTGTGCCTTTGCCCCGGCCAGCAGTTGTTCTTTCATGTCGCGGGCTTCATGGAGGATCTCTTCACGGGCTTTGCGGGCTTCGGCGAGGACCTTTTCATTGCCGGCCTTCACTTTCTCCATCTCTTTCCGGGCTTTTTGAGCTGACGACAGCGCATCGGCAATCGAGTTTTCCCGTTCCTTCAGGGCATGCAGGATTGGTTTCCACGCAAATTTCTTCAGGATGAACACAGCAATCCCGAAGATGATCAACATCCAGAATATCGTTCCGTAGTCGGGTGTTACAAATCCCATGTCTGTTGTTTTTTTTGGTGACAGCCGGTCACCCGGCAATTCCGGGAGACCGGCTGCAAAAGTTTAAACAAATAAGATCAGGGCGCAGATGATCACGGCAAAGAAGGCAACCCCTTCGATGAGCGCTGCAGAGACGATCATGTTTGAACGGATATCGCCGGCTGCTTCCGGCTGACGGGCGATGGCTTCCATGGCGGTGGCGCCGATCCTTCCGATGCCGATCGCGGCTGCCATGGCCGACGCTCCGGCGCCCAGGGCTGCCCCGAGTTCTGCCAGTCCGAAGCCCAATCCCATGTCTGCTGCTGCTAAAAGAATCAATAAAGATGTCATAGTGTTTTTTATAAAATGGTTAATGATGTTCTGAAGTTGCCATGCCGAAGTACAATGCCGACAGCAGGGTGAAAACATAAGCCTGGATGAACGAGACCAGCACGTCGAGCAGGGTCATAAAGACCGAGAAGATGACCGAGACCACCGACACGCCTGCTCCTGCCGCCGGGCCCATCAGGTGCGTGAAGATGAAGATGAGGCTGACGAACACCATGATGATCATGTGTCCGGCCATCATGTTCGCGAACAGTCGCACCATGAGCACGAAGGGCTTGGTAAACATGCCGGTCAACTCGATGATGGGCATAAGTGGCAACGGAAATTTCAGCCAGGTGGGCACATCCGGATTGAAAACTTCTTTCCAGTAGTGCTTATTCCCGCTGAAGGTCGTCACCAGGAAGGTGGCCAGCGCCAGGACCAGGGTCACGGCAATGTTGCCTGTCACGTTCGCCCCGAACGGGAAAAACGGGATCAGTCCCGCCAGGTTGTTAATCAGGATAAAGAAAAACAACGTCAGGAGGAAGGGCATGAACCTTTCGGCCTTATCCGCGCCGATGGCCGGTTTTGCCACCTCATCGCGGATAAAGAGGATGACCGGTTCAAACAGGTTCTGAAGTCCCGAGGGGGCCTTTCCCTTGTTTCGCGCCGCCGAGCGGGCAACGCCGGTAAACAGTCCGATGAGGAGGATCACGCTGAACAGGGCCCCCATCACCGTTTTGGTCACCGAAAGATCGAGCGGCAGGCTCACGTTGCCCTGCTGGTCGGTTTCGACGATCTTTCCGGCATGTTGGCCTTCGGCGGCGATGCTGAAGTTGCGGTATGACGCTTCGCCATGATGGAACATGGACGACAGGAACAGGTGCCAGCCGCTGTTTTTACTGTACAGGATCACGGGAAGGGGAATGGAGACGTGGGTATTTCCGACGGTCAGGATATGCCATTCGAACGCGTCCGACACGTGATCCATCACGAATGCGCCGGCGTTGAATTCCTCTTTCCCGGGCCGGGCGTGATCCGCGTCCCCGTTTTCACGGG
>CAZANK010000123.1:0-8475 GCA_964486235.1 uncultured Prolixibacteraceae bacterium
TGAATGGTCGGACGCCAGGCAAAGCCAAATCGGAAATGTGCTCATGAACTATTATCGCGCGACAGGAAAAACCGAATACCTGGAAAGGGGGATCGCAGCCTTGCGTGCACAGTTCCCGATATCTCCGTACGAGAATGTGGCCCATACCGGTTATGGAAGCAGGCCTTCCACACCTAAATATGTGGGGCGCGTAGCGGCAGTCGAACCCTGGTTTAGCTATAACCGGTTTCCCGAAAAGATAAGAGGCGTCAGCAGCTTTCACTGGGGGACGGGCAGCGGTATGGCGGGTATCGAAATGGAGGAGGGTTTTTTGCGTGATGCGGTTGTTGATGTAGCTGCCAGCCGTGGCATTGGTGTGAACGGAATCAACGTAACGGATTGTAAAATTGATAAAGAGAATATCTACCTGAAAATAAACTCACCATTTCAATGGAAACGAAAACCGGGAATAATCTTCCATAACATTAACGGAGGCGATCGTTTCCGCCTGATTATTAACGATAAAGATTCCGGTTTTTACACGGTGAAAGAAATGGAAGCCGGTGTCAGCATTGATATTTTTCAGTAATCCAAAATTAAACTTGATGAGTAAATTTCTGAAGGCGATTTTTTTATTTTTCATTTTCACACATACGGTAAATGTTAAAGCCGGCGATAAAAACCTTGCCCAATACCGTGTGGTTTTCCATTCATCCTCAGCCGACCAAAACCATTGCGGGCACCTGGTGGTCGATGAAGCTTAAAAATCGTTTTTTGTAACAACTGCAAACCCATACTTAACGCACGTTTTCATGAGTGATGATCTGAATTGGGTTCATCCTCGTTTTGTCAGAATTGATAAGGGAGCTTAATATGTATTGATTTCTGTACTTGAATCCGTATTTTTGTTACATCAACAATTTTGTGATTCTTGAAAAATGCAAAAACAATTACAGATCTTCTTTTACTCATTCAGAAGGATGACAGGGTTGCTTTTTTTCATATTTATGAAAGATATTATAAAAAGCTATATGGTTTTGTCCTGAAATACCTGAAACAGAAAGAAGACACAGAAGAAATTGTTCAGGAGGTTTTTGTAAAAATTTGGAAATCCCGAAGTAAAATTGACGCCTATTCTTCATTTGATTCTTTTCTGTTTACTGTGGCTTACAATGCTACGATGAATATGCTACGGAAAAAAGCGAACGAGACAAAATATATCGAACACATAAAATCGTTGCAGCATTCCCATAACTCTCCTGATTTAGTCGATGAAATCCACTTTAATGAATTAAATAACAGAGTGCAATCGCTATTGAACGAACTAACCCCCCGTCAAAAAGAAATATTTCAATTAAGTCGTGAACAGGGATTATCGCATGATGAAATTGCCCTGAAACTGGATATTTCGGTGAATACCGTAAAGAAGCACATCGCCAATACACTCGCTTTCTTAAAATCACAAATCGACAATGACATGATAGTCAATTTGTTATTTATTTTTCTGTTTCTGGATTAAAAAAAATCATTTTTTACATACTTCAATTGGCCAGGTTAAGTGTATAACCTTTAGAAACATTTAAAGGAGAAATTTTAGTTTGGGCAGGCCGTACCATTTATTGCCTCCCAAAACTCCAGGAGACCTATTCAGATAAAAAATGGAAAAAGGATTACTCATAAAATATTTAAACAACCATTGCACAGAAGCTGAAGTCAACGAGGTGTTCAGTTGGATAAAGACCAATGCATTCAATGAAGAGGATACAAGATGGGGCATTGAGGTTTGGAACTTCCCCCAGGAGGCCAATGACATGTGCGATGAGAACTTTTATGTAATTTTTGATAAAATTCAAGAAGAAATAGATCGAACGAATTCAAAAAGTAAGACGAAAACAATCAAAACCTCAACGCTGCCTGTTCTGACAAATTGGGTGACAAAGGCTGCGGCTATTTTGCTAATACCGGTACTCACATTTTTGCTTTATACGCTTCCCGGGGAAGAAAGTGAATTTGACAACTATGCCAAACATGCCGTTGACTCTCTCGAAGTTATTGCCCCATTCGGATCAAAAACGATTGTGCAGCTATCCGATGGATCAGAAGTGCAATTGAATTACGGGAGCAAAATTAAATATCCATATTTCTTTTCGGGCGACATGCGGGAGGTAACCCTTTCCGGGGAAGGTTTTTTTAAAATCGCCCATCATCCTGAAAAACCATTTATTGTGAAAGCAGGCAACCTGAATATCAAAGCGGTTGGGACAACTTTCAACGTTTTGGCATATCCTGACGATGACGTTGTTGAAACCACTCTTGTATCCGGTAAAGTCATCCTGGAGCAGATAAAAAAGAATGACAAAACGGAACAGCTTGGGATAATGAAGCCGGGTTTTCACGTAGAATACAATTTACGAAACGGTTCAGTTTCAGGTACGGAAGGGAATATTGAAAAATATATTTCATGGGCTGAAGGCAAGCTGATTTTTGAAGACACGCCTATCCTGCAGGTCACGGAGAGGCTGGGCAGGATGTTTAATGTTGATTTTGAAGTTAACGATGAAATAAAAAATTATACATATACGGTCACCTTTACAGATGACCCCCTTGATCAGATACTCGACCTGATGGCCATTGCAACTCCGATTGTTTATGAAACACTTCCCCGAAAAAAGTTGCCGGACGGTACATTCTCAAAACAAAAAATAACATTGGGAAAACGGTAATATGACTAAAACCTAAAAAAAAGATTTGCCTATGCCATAAACAAAACAACAACAGGGAAATGCGTCAACACTTCCCTGAAGAAATTAATAACAACCCTGTCTGACATACAGGGTAATTATAAACTAATCAATACAAAAATATGAAAAAAAAACAGAATTTGTCACGGGACGAAAAATATCCCGGGCTTAAAAAAGTACTTAGAATTATGAAACTGACGTTTTTGTTGATTTTAGTTTCCATGTTCAGCGTTTTTGCAAACAAAACCTATTCGCAATCAAAAATGCTCAATCTCCACATGGAAAAAGCAACGGTTCGGGATGTCCTATCGGAAATCGAGGATCAAAGCCAATTCAATTTTATGTACAGCAGCGAAATCATTGATGTAAACAGGTTGGTTTCAATCAATATTCAGGATGCGAAAATCGATGAAGTCTTAAAATCACTATTTGCCGGAACAGATGTTAGTTATACAATCAGGGACAGACTTGTTGTGCTGAATCTGCCGGAGTATCGTGATGCCTCCAGGGTCCAACAGCAAACTCTAAAGATTTCCGGACGTGTGGCCGACTCCTCCGGCTCACCGCTCCCCGGCGTTTCTGTGGTCGTAAAAGGCTCAACGACCGGAACCGTTACTGACTTTGACGGCAAGTACACACTCGCCAATGTCCCCGGCAATGCCACACTGGTGTTTTCGTTTGTGGGAATGAGAGCCCAGGAAGTCGTCGTTGGATCAAAGTCTGTGATAGATATAAGTATGGAAGAGGAAACCATTGGCATTGAAGAGGTGGTGGCTATTGGCTATGGTACCGTTCGAAAAGCAGATTTGACCGGTTCTGTTGCCACGGTATCAACCAAAGATTTTGACAAAGTCCCGTCCTCTAACCCATTGCAGGTATTACAGGGAAGAGCCACGGGTCTTCAGATTACCACCAACTCTGGCCTGCCCGGAGATGGCGCCAGCGTCTTGGTCAGGGGGGTCAAGTCAATTAATGGTTCCACGTCGCCTATTTATGTGGTTGACGGCATGATCACAGACAATATCAACAACATCAACCCAGGCAGCATCGAATCGGTATCTGTTCTGAAAGATGCCTCCGCGTCGGCGATATACGGGGCCAGGGCCTCCAATGGGGTTATTCTGGTTACAACGAAAAGAGGGGAAGGGAAAAAAGATGTCGAAATTTCACTGAATGCCTATTACGGTGTTCAGACGGAAAGTAATCTTAAGTTAAAACTTCTGAACGCGAGCCAGTATCTCGAACTGATGACAGAAGCTTTTCAAAATTCCAGCATCGATTTGCCATGGACGCAAGCAGATCTTGTACGATATGAAGGAGTGGATACCAACTGGAAAGATTTGATTACGCAGACAGGGATTATTCAGAGTTATGACCTGTCAGTCACCGGAGGTTCCGAAAAATCAAATTATTATGTTTCTGCCGGATATTTGGATCAAAAAGGGATGGTGATCGGAACAGGATACAAAAAATACACGTTGAATTTTAACTCCGACCATAAAATCAGTAATTGGATTAAATTTGGCAATTCCCTGAATCTATACTCAGCAAAAAGGGAAGGTGATGGGATCCAATATGCCAATGCCCTTCGAAAATCTCCGTTAGTCAGGGCCTACGAAGACAACGGAGACTATGGGATTATTCACAATACAACTCTTGAACACCAGCATATCAACCCGATCTGGGGTGCAAAGGAAGTTGTACATAATACCGTGTATGAGGGAGTACAGGGAAACCTTTATCTTACCTTAAAACTTCTTGAAGGCCTTGAATTTACAGCCAGGGGAAGCATGGATTATTCAAACGAATATACGACTGATTTTACGCCGGGAATAGCCCCTTACTATGTTTGGGAAGGTTCGGCGATCAATTCCATTTCAAAATATTACGAAAAAGCAATTCATTGGATTGGCGATTTCTTGCTGAATTACAACAAAACTATTAACGATCATGAAATCAAAGTATTACTGGGCTATTCACTGGAAGAAAACGTGTATGAATTTCTGGAAGGAAGCCGTACCGGCACGCCCAGTAATGCCATTCAGTTTCTTCGTGCCGGCGACCCGACAAGTCAGCTAAACGATAATGGCTTTACAGATTGGTCATTTGGATCATTGTTCAGCCGGCTTAATTATACTTACAAGAATAAGTATCTGTTTACAGGGACAATACGCCGGGATGGGACATCCCGTTTAAGTAAAGGGAACAGGTATGGGATATTTCCTTCAGCCTCCGTGGCATGGAGGGTCAGTGAAGAAGGTTTTATCAAAAATGCTGATTTTGTAGATGATTTGAAGCTACGGGTAAGTTATGGCACATTGGGCAACATATTGAGTATTGACCCTTATGGGACAATCGCTACACTTTCCGATAAAAAGTCAGTCATAGACCAGGCCCCGGCTAAGGGATACACGCTCACGGATGCGGTGAACAGCGCCCTGAAATGGGAGTCATCGGCAAAAAAGAATGTAGCCATAGACTTCACAGGCTTAGGCAACAGACTCTATTCAACCATCGAGTATTTTATTGAGGATATATCAAACTTGCTTTTTAACGAACCTATCGCCTGGTCAACCGGTTTGTCGGGAACTCCGATGATCAATGCCGGAAAAATTCGAAACAGAGGCTATGAACTGGAACTCGGTTACCGCGGCAAAAAATCAGACTGGACGTATGATGTTAGTTTCAACCTGTCGCATGTCAAAAACGAAGTCGTCGACTTGGAAGGACGCGATCTTCGGACTTCGGGACTTGTAGAAGGTTATCCGGCAAGGTCGTTTTTTGGGTATAAATCAAATGGCATCATTCGCAGTGAAAACCAGTTAGACATCTATCAGACAGGTCAGTTCACCACAAAAGGGATCGGCGATATTGCCCTTCTCGATATTGATGGACGCGGTTCCGATGGAAAACTCACCGGTGAACCTGACGGGAAAGTTGACGCGGATGACCGGACCATCATCGGGAAACGATATCCTGATTTTACTTACGGGGCGCTCGGAACTGTAAGTTATAAGAACTGGGGGCTTCAGGTGCAACTTCAGGGTGTTCAGGGGATCGACATGACTTCTCAGCCAAACGGCGCTTTTTCATTAGTCCAGTTAATGTCAGGTCTTCCCAGAAACGAAGATGCCCGTGTCTTAAACAGATACCATCCAACAAAAAATCCGAATGGTACCTGGCCAAAATTGTCAAAAAATAACAGCGGAAGTAACGATGAAATGTCGGAATTCTGGCTTGAAGATATGTCATATTTGCGCATTAAAAATGTAAACTTCAGTTATAACTTACCTCAACGATTATGTGCGAAGTTGAAGTTACGCCAACTCAATTTGTATTCAAGTATCCAGAATGTCTTTACCTTTTCAAAATATAAAGGTTCCGAGGCGGATGTAACATACAGGTCTGACGGCGTGGAGAAAAGTACACCTTCGGGTCAACTCGGTGTTCCTCAGCCACGTACATGGACAGTCGGTTTCAAAGCAACATTCTAAACATAAAACAGTAAGACAATGAAAAAAAGTTATAAAAATATCACAGTCTCGCTGATGATAGCGGTGGTACTCTTTTTAGGAGCTTGCAACGAAGAAGATTTTCTCGACCGGCAACCCGAAGCATCGCCAAGCCCTTCAAACTTTTTTGTGGATGCAACAACGGCTCGTATGGCGGTTAACGCATGTTATCATCCATGGATGTTCGATAGTTATCTCGTATATCGAAGAGACATGCTTATTGTGTTGAATGCCATGACCGATGATAGTTACTGGCGCCCAAACCGAAACGCAACCATTGCCCTTGAGATGTGGAATTACAATCCTACTCATGAGAATGTTGCCGGATGGTGGCGTTATCCGTTTCAAAGTATCAATGCGGCAAACTTTGCAATCGACAATATCTCGTCATCATCTGATCCGGGTTTTACACAGGAACAGCAGAAAGCCTATCTTGCCGAAGCTAAATTTATGAGGGCTTATTCCTATTTGTTCCTGACTTATTTTTATGGCGGTGTGCCTTTATTGACAAGCGTCGCTTCAAATTTTGAAGAATTCAACACACCACGCGCATCAAAAGCGGACGTTCTGGCACAGGTTGTTGAAGATTTCACGTATGCAAAGGATTTTTTACCTGCCAAACAATCGGAGCAGGGACCCCCGAACAAAGCTGCCGGGGCTGCATTTCTTGCCAAAACTTACCTTGTTATGAAAGACTGGGTAAAAGCAGAAGCTGCTGCACGCGAAGCAGTGCAGATGGCTGAAAGTGCCGGAAATAAGCTACAGGATAATTACTTATCGATATGGACTGATGAAGGAAATCCGGAAGTGCTGTTTGCATGGAATTATGCTGAAAATGTGGATGGGTACGGAACGGATATGACCGTTCAATTGGGGTGCCGGGACATACCGGCAGATCTCAGAATTGCCATAAACGGCGATGGATGGGGGTATTCCTTGCCACAAAAAGATCTTTATGATGAATTTGAAGATGGTGATCCGAGAAGGGAATTTACACTATATTCTCCGGGACACAATTACGAGGTTTATCCGGGACCGGGTGATTATAGCTATACCCATGAAAAGTACGACAATACAGGTGAAAAAGTAACCTGGAACGTAACCTATAAACCGGGGGAGATGCTTGAGTATGATTACCGTTGGTCACCAACAGGGTTGAACCAGAGAAAAATGGCCCGTTCTATAAAAAACCTGGTCAGTGTTTATCAAAGTGGTCTGGATATTCCTCAGATGCGGATGGGCGAAGTTTATCTGCTCCTGGCCGAAGCTTTGGCCGAACAGGGAAAGCCGGAAGCTTTGACCTGGGTCAACAAGGTACGGGCAAGGCCATCGGTTAATGTGCCGGCAAGAGCACTTAATGACGGAAAAACCGGCGGCACCAGCCTGCGTGATATTGTAAGGCACGAACGCAGGGTCGAACTTGCTTTGGAAGGATTACGGTTATACGATCTGATCCGCTGGGGAACTTTAGCTGAAGTTTTTGGTGACGGGAAAAAAGTGAAAAGGCATTTTTACGCGGATTACTATCCGGAGGGCTCAAGCTTGAAATATGACAGCCCGATAGGAAATCTGAATCTGGATCCAATATTTCCTATTCCGCAATATGAACTTGATCATAATTCTGCGATCAACACCAATAACCCGGGCTGGTAGAAGAAATCGCTGCCTGTGGAGATGATCCCCACAGGCAGCGAGTAATTTAGGTCTCAAGTCCGGGAAATCTGAAGATCGTTACTGATGGATACTGGCCGGATTTTGCAGGCTGGGTTTTTGAATGATTGGTTAGATGATTTGTAATACAGTATTCCTCTCGACGAAATAAAATCGGCTGTGGATCAGGGTTATTTCTTTATGAAAATAAAAATCGGGCAACCGGGAACCCAGGAAGAAATGCTCAACAAAGACAAAGCCCGGCTTTCAGCTATTCATAAGGCAATTGGACATGTCCGGACTTCTTACACCGCTAACGGAAAATTGCCTTATTATTTCGATGCCAACGGGCAGTACGAAAAAAAGGAAACATTGTTGAATTACAACTACATGCCTTCCAAACAGGAATGGATAGACAATCATTGGGGCGCTGCCTATGCCGACATGCCGGCCACGCCGCTTTGGGAATTTGGCTATGGACTCAGCTATACCACCTTTGAATACAAGAATCTGAAGGTCAGTCCCGCGGTATCGAAGGCCGGCGGGGAAGTAACGGTGAGCTGTGATGTCATGAACTCGGGTAACCGGAAAGG
>CAZANK010000124.1:0-8447 GCA_964486235.1 uncultured Prolixibacteraceae bacterium
TAACGGGAAAGCGATCAGTAAAACCCCGGCCCCGATAATGGCGGTAGCCAGGACGGTGCGCAATGGCTTATTGGGGACCATCCGCCCGAAGAGGCAGACAATCATTTTCCAGTGCAGAATAATGTGGACAAGTAAAAGAATGAGGAAAATGATGCTGATGATCAGGTGAACGGATCCCCAGTCATGCCGTGTTAAACCCAGAAACTCGAGATCGACATCGCTCCCGTAGTGTTCATTCCTTTCGGTACCCGGAAGAAGGACATACTTGATCATCAAGCCGACTCCTGCCATTGGCGTGAGGAGCAGAAGCAAGATGATATCGATAATTAGATTAAGCTTTGATTGATCGAACCAGTGTTTTTTCATACGTAAATAATTTATTTTTCCCGATGATAAGGCCAGGCCATGATGCCGCCTTCCAAAACCATCACATTTTGATAACCATTTGCCTGGAGGATAAGAGCGGCTTCATAACCCCGAAGCGATATTTTGCACCAGGTGATGATGGCTGCATTTTTATCTTCCGGCATCTCATTCAACCGACTGCGAAGCTGTCCCAGCGGAATCAGTTTTTCACCGATGCCCAGGCGCATTTGCTCATATTCATCGGGGTTACGGACATCCAGCAGAACAAGCGGCTCTTTGTTTTTGTGTTTTTCCCGGAGTTGTTCGGCCGATATTCCTTTGAAAATACCTTTCAATTTATTCTGCATGATATGTGCAGTCGCGATGCTGTGATCGATGGCCAGGGAGTAGGGTGGGGCACACGGGAGGTCGGCATTGGCCATGTCGTCGACCGTCATAGCAACTTTTATGGCCATGGCCCAAATCGCGATCTGCTTACTGACGTCGCCTGGTCCGATGACCTGTGCTCCGAGGATCGTGCCGTTCAACGTATTCACAACTAGTTTGGTGACCAATAGTTTTCCCTGCATAAAGCCGGGTTTGTCCAGGCTGGCATTGACGACCGTCCCGATGCTTTCAAAGCCGGCTTTCCTTACGTTTTGTTCGGATAACCCCGTAGCGCCTACCCCATAATCAAAGACTTTACAGATTCCGGTTTGAATGGTCCCCGGGAACATGGCCACATTCCCCGAGATCACATTTTCACCGGCTACCCGGCCCTGCAAGTTGGCCAAATCGCCATAGGGCGCATGAACTGGGTTCCCGGTCAGCAGATTCGGAATTTCAATACAGTCGCCCGCCGCATAAATATCCGGATCGCTGGTTTGCATGAACTTATTTACCACAATCCCTCCTGTTTGTCCGATTTCAAGGCCAGCCTCTTTGGCCAGCCTGACGTTGGGCGTCACACCAATTGCGACAACTGCCAGTTCACAGGGGATTTCGGTGCCGTTTTGAAGCTTCACGCCTGTCAGTTTGCCGTTTTCGCCAAGAAAGGCGGCCACCCCATTTTCAAGGATGACATTCGCTTTGGTTTGCACGTACTTTTCGACCAGTTTGGCCATTTGTTTGTCCAGAAATGTGAGCAACTGGGGCAACAGTTCAATGATCGTGATATCGATTCCCGCCAGGTGAAGCGCTTCGCAGGTTTCAATGCCGATGAGACCTCCGCCGATTACGACTGCTTTCTTAATCTTTTTTTCATCGCCGACTTTTCGCAGGTAGTCGGCATCCGGCAACGACTGCAGCGAAGTAACGCCTTGCAGGTCGATGCCGGGAATCGGCGGTTTTCGTGGCGTGGCGCCTGTAGCAACGATGAGTTTGTCATACCCGGCGCTGCTTGTCTCTCCCGTGATCAGGTCGGTAAATTCGATCTGCTTGTTTTGTCTGTCAATGACGGTGACTTCAGTGCTGACTTTCGTGGTAATTTTTTTTGCATTCCAGAAGAACCTGGAGTCACGGATCACTCCGGCAGGAGAGCATAAAAGCTGATCGCGGTCGTCAAAAAAGCCGCCAATGTAATAGGGATAACCACACGAGGCCATCGAAAGGTCCGACGCTTTCTGGTAAACTGTGACTTCGGCCTGCTCGTCCATTCTCCGGGCTTTGGATGCAGCCTTTGGCCCTGCTGCCGAACCGCCGATGACAATGATTCTTTTTTTGCTCATAACTACAGGTATTACAGAAAATTAAGAGTTCAAAAGTATAAGTCGCGTTCTCCGTTTTTTATCCGTGCGATCCGGTCCCTGATCTTGTTTGCCAACGCATCGTCAGTTATTTCACCCAACTTGCTGTCGATCACTTGCCAGCCTTTGCTTCTTACTTCGTCCGAAGCATAATCACCCAAGTATTCGGCTAATGTCAGGATGGCATTGGGCGTACAAAAATGATGGATGAACCCGGGCACGGACATCTCCATGAAATGCTCACCGGTTCTTCCCAGCCGGTAACACGCTGTGCAAAACGAGGGGATAAAACCCTGGTCAAGCAATTCATCAATGACTTCATCCAGGGAGCGGGAATCGTGAATGTAGAATTGTTCCCGGTTGAGGTTCTGTTTCTCATTTAAGCTTTCCGCGTAAGCGCCGATCTCGATTTTCGTTCCTCCGTCGATCTGGGAAACCCCGTATTTCATCACTTCTTTCCGAAGTGCGGGAGATTCTCTCGCGGTCAGGATCATGCCCGTGTAAGGTACAGCCAGTCTTAAAATGGCAACAAGCCTTCCAAAATCCGCGTCGTTTACAAGATACTGTTCCGGAATGTTGGCTTGTGAAGCGTTTTTAATCCGTGGAAATGAAATCGTGTGCGGGCCGACATTATAACACGCTTCAAGGTGATTGGCGTGGCGAACAAGTCCCATCACTTCAAAACGCCAGTCATATAACCCGAACAAGGCTCCGATGCCGACATCATCAATGCCGGCTTCCTGCGCTTTATCGAGCGCGATGATCCTGTGCCCGTAGCTGCTTTTCGTGCCCGACAGATGGTAATTTTTGTAGACTTCGGGATGGTAGGTCTCCTGAAAAACCTGATAAGTTCCGATCCCGGCCTCTTTTACCTTTTTGAAACCTTCAATTTCCAAAGGGGCGGCATTGATATTGACCCTTCTGATTTCGCCTTTGTTTTTTTTGGTCGTGTAAACGGTTCTCACGGTTTCGGCGATAAAATCGGACGAATATTCCGGATGTTCCCCAAAGACCAAAATAAGTCGTTTTTGTCCGGCATCTTCCAAGGCTTCCACCTCGCTGATTAGCTCTTCGCGCGATAAGGTTCTTCTTACCGCGTCTTTGTTGCCGGTGCGGAATCCGCAGTATATACAGTTATTCGTACATTTGTTCCCAACATATAAGGGGGCGAACAAGACGATCCGGTTGCCGTAGATTTTTTCTTTCAACCGAAGGGCGCCGTCTTTGATCTCATCAATTAATTCAGGCTCAGAGGCCTTGATCAGGACTGCCGTTTCGTTGAGCGTGAGCCGCTTTTTATCCAGCGATTTGGCGATGATTTCCCGCACCCGGGCTGCTGAAGGGGTCGCGCTGCTGAGATAATCGGAGATCTCCCGGGCGTCGATGAACGGGGTCATCGGCTTGTCTTCAATCGCATATTTTTCGGGCGAGAATTTCATGGTCTTCAGGCTTTTAGATTTTTTCCAAGCGCTTCTAAAACAAAATCAGGGGCGGGACAAGGTTTCCAATTTTCTTTTTTGACAAAAGCCAGTTCCGTTTCTGCTTCATTGATCAGTTCGCCGGTTTCATTGTAAAGTTTGTAAGCAAACCAAATCCGGGCGCCTTTAAGGGCTTTCAAAGTCGTTTTGACAGTCAGCAGGGCATCATACCGCGTGGTTTTCAGAAACCTGATGTTCATCCGGATTACCGGGAGCATATAGCCTGCATCCTCGACCGATTTGTATGAAATACCGATGCTGCGGAACAATTCCCAGCGTGCTGCCTCATAGTATTTCACGTAGTTGGCATGGTGCATGGTGCCCATTTGATCCGTATCGGGGTACATGACCCGGAAGATATAGTCGTATTCAATCATCGCATCTTTTTATCCATGAGTGCCTTCTTGTGCCTGGTGCGCAAGAACACCATCCACCAGGCCGGAGAAAGCTGTTTTTATGTTGTCGTCGCGAACCAGGATATTCAGCCTTCCCCCGTCGCAGCTTTCACAAAGGGCCTCGTGTACCGGTATTTGCGCGATCAGCGGGATTCCGAATACTTCTGATAATTTCTTCCCGCCGCCATGACCAAAGATAAAGTATTTTTCGTCAGGATGTTTCGATGGCGTAAACCAGGCCATATTTTCGACGATGCCGAGAATGGGAACCGCGACATGTTCGTTGCGGAACATGGCGATGGCTTTTTGAACATCGTCCAGGGCAATCAGTTGCGGGGTCGTGACGATGACCGCGCCGCTGATCTCGTATTGCTGAAGCAGGGTAAGGTGAATATCGCCTGTCCCCGGAGGCGTATCGATGATCAGGTAATCCAGTTTTTCCCAGTTGGTTTCCTGAATTAGCTGTTTTAGCGCATTCGATGCCATGGGCCCTCTCCACAGGACGGCCTGGGCCGGATCAATGAAAAAACCCACCGACATGATTTTGATCCCAAAGCGGGAAATCGGCTCAATCCGCGTTTTGCCATCGTGTTCACTGGTGCCCGGACGCTCATTTTGCAGATGAAAAAGTGTTGGAACTGACGGTCCGTAAAGATCGGCATCCAGTAATCCGACAGAATAGCCTTCCAACGCCAGCGATAAAGCCAGGCCTGCTGCGACGGTCGATTTACCGACACCGCCTTTGCCCGAAGCCACCACGATCAGGTTTTTGATATCGGGTAATTTTGTCTTTTCAAAAGGGGCCGCTTTCGACGTATTTTTCTCTTTCATAGTTGTTTTCTTATCTTTTTGAGTTTTCCTGATAGCAATTTCCGTTGCAAAGCAGATAACCTGTCAATGAAAAGGATTCCTTCGAGATGGTCATATTCATGCTGGAAGATTCTTGCCGGCAAACCACGGAGCTCTTCTTCCATGGTCTCGAAGGATAGATTCTGGTACCTGACCCTTATTTTTTCAGGCCGGTGCAGCTCTTTGTAGATCTTTGAAACCTGCTCCGGCAAATCTTCCTCGTGGACGTCGTATGAGATTTGACGAAGGATGGGGGAGCCATATCGAACGACTGGTAAAATCATTGTCCTGCAAAATTACGAATATAAAAATGCTTGTTGTTGTATCTGACCCGTTTAATATACTTTCCCTGGAGCAGCAAATCCAGGGTGATCGGGTCAGCATGGTCTTTTCGGAGCAGTTCAGCCATCGTGTCTTCCCTGATCGGATGTACGGTGCAGATATTCACGATGTCGTCAATCGCGTTTCCGGTGAAGCCGGTATCCACACCCTCAAAACCCAGCAGGAGTTCGGTATGCAGCCCGGCCTCCGTGTAAATCTGAAAAGCTTCGTTAATGGCAGATTCTTCCGGCCTTTTTACGCGTGACAAGGCTGGCGGACGAGTCGGGACTGCGATGTACGCTATTTGGGGGTTGACTTGTTTGATTAGGGAGGCCGTTTCCCTCAACGTATCGGGCTGGTCGTTGATTCCTTGAACCAGCATGGTTTCGGAGACGAGCATCCCTTTATATTCCAACGAAAAACTGAACAATCCTTCCCTATACCGTTTGAAAGAGAGGTCAGGATGAGGCCTGTTCATCCCTTCCCGGATTGTTTCGTTCCCGGCATCAACTTTCACTGAAACCCAGTCGGCAAGTGACAATTCACTTCGGACCTGCGGGTCGCTTAAAAGGGATGCGTTGGTGATCACGGCCACGGGAACGCCAAATTCTTTTAATTTTTCGACAGACTTTCCCAGGTTTATATCCAGGGTTGGTTCTCCGTTTGCTACAAAGGTCAGGTAATCTGGCAGGTTCGTTAATTTGCCCAGATGTTTTTCGACCTCGGCATAGATTTTCGCGGGCTCATAAAACTTTTCCCTGTTGATACTTAACCTTCGGGTAAGACCGACCTGGCAGTATACACAGGAATAGGAGCATATTTTTTGCGAAAGGATATTATTGATACCCATGCTGTTGCCAAGTCTTCTCGATGGTACCGGTCCGAAGCTGATCATTTTTTTTCGTTTAATTCTTTACGTGGTTATTGAAAACGCGCCGGTAAATGGATGCAATCTCCTTTGACGCGACCGATTCGGGAGCCCATTCCACCACGCTTTTGCAATGAAGCATGGCTTCGACCATCCCGGGATCGAAAGGGATCTTCCCGATCAACGGAATGCCTGTTTCTTTGCACCAGATTTCGATCTGGTTTGTCAGGTTTTTATTCAGATCATATTTGTTGATCACGACGGACGACGGAATTCTGAATCCTTGCGTGAGTTCCAGAATTCGTTTCAGATCATGGAACCCGGAGCGGGTTGGTTCGGTGACGATAATCGTTTGGTCCGCGCCCGTCAGCGAGGAAATTGCCGGACAACCCGTGCCGGGGGGGCCATCGATGATGATTGTCCGAAGTCCGGTCATGGAAGCGATTTTTCTGGCCTGTTCCCGTACCACGTTTACCAGTTTTCCGGAGTTTTCTTCGCCGGGAGCCAGGCGCGCGTGAACCATGAATCCATTTCGGAACGATCCGGAATACCACTCACTTTTGTTGCTTTCGACCATCCTGATTGCGTGGAACGGACATACCCGTGCACAGAGCCTGCATCCGTCGCAGGAAGTTTCGGAGATGGTGACCCGGTCGTCCCGATACGAAATGGCGCCGAACCTGCAATAATCGATACATTTGCCGCAGTTGGTACACAGGTCGGGGTCAATGATCGCCTTTACGCCGGTTACAAACCGTTCCTGAAAGTCCCGGTCTGGTTGCAGGATCAGGTGCAAATTCGCTGCATCCACATCGCAATCGGCAACAATCACCTGATTCTTCATCGTTGCAAAGGCTGCGCTCAGGCTGGTTTTTCCCGTTCCTCCCTTTCCGCTGAGTATGACTAATTCGACCATGATGAATGATAATGTGTTATTCTTTCCAGTAAGTTCCGGAACAGCGCTTCGTAGGTGGGATTTTCGTTTACCAGAATGTGCCCTTCAGAATAAATCCGGGCAATCTCCTTGTCAAAAGGGATTTCCAGCAAAAGAGGAATCCTGTTCTCTTCCAGCCAGTCATATATTTCACGATTTCCGAGGCCTGCCCGGTTGATCACGACGCCATATGGTTTATGGAGTTGTTGTACGGTCTCTGCCGACAACCTGAGATCATGCAGTCCAAAAGGCGTGGGTTCAGTTACCAGGATCACGAAGTCGGCCTGATCAACCGTGGCAATGAAAGGACACGATATTCCCGGAGGGGAGTCCAACAAGATCAGGCTCTGGTGATCCGCTTCTTTGATCGCTTTTTTGATGACCGACACCGGCGAATATACGCCGACTTCGGAGCGACTTTCTATCAGCATGGCATTTCCGTCATAAGAGGAAACCTTCACTTTCCCCAGAAGCTTTGGTTTTTCAGTGATGGCCCCTGCCTGACAGGCATAGATACATGCCCCGCAATCGTGGCATAAGTCGTTGATTACCTGAATGAAATTATTCTGCGGTAAAAACACGATGGCATTGTAATTGCAGTATTCGAAGCACTTTCCGCAGAAGGTGCATTTTTCAGGGTCGATGACCGGGACTTGCTGAAAAACTTCCCGGGTAAATTGCTCTTTGCCGGCGAGAAATTCGGCCACGTTGGGTTCTTCCGCGTCACAGTCGATCAGCGTGGTACGCGTATGCGATTTCTGCGCCACCCAAAAGAGGTTAGTTGCCACAAAAGTCTTTCCTGTCCCTCCCTTCCCGCTGGCAATTGCTATTTTCATGGGCGACCGTTTAATTTTGATTTTTCACAACAAACGAAATGACCTTTTTTTACACCTAAGATATCCGCAATCACATCGCATTTCACCATCAGTAAAAAATAGATTCCTTTCTTTTTTCCCTCAATCAGACCCTCGAGATTTCCTTGTCCTTTAGAGAGAATGACATCCGCTTTTTCGTAGAGATTTTGAAAACCGGCAGAGCAGTGTTCCAAGATCGTGGAAGGGGCATCATGTCCGTTTTCAATGACGTCGGCGACATCATCCATGTGAACATACCGGGCATCTTCGATCGTTGCGTCATTGATGACCGGGGCTCCCCGGACTGCGTAAAAGATATTGGGATGCATCATCGTTTCGATAAACAATTTATCGAACACAATTTCACCCGCGTTGTCGCCCAGGTAAAGAACGGTTTCTGCCTTCGGAATGGCCTGCTTTAACGCAGCAGTGTGATTAATGGCAAAGTCGGTGTGCAGGACCTTTTCAATCGTGTTCATCAGGTCAAAATCTTCAGAAATCCCGTAGTCGATGATATTCCCTGCAATAGCCAGGCGCAGGGCTGTCTCGAAAGGATTCCCCGATTCCTGGATCAACTTTTTCAAACCAGTGTACAGATTTAGGACCTGATCATTGCTTTGACGCTTGATCTCCCGGTATGGATCGGCGTCCCTGCTGT
>CAZANK010000125.1:0-8430 GCA_964486235.1 uncultured Prolixibacteraceae bacterium
CCTTAGTGCTTCAACCGCTGGATATTGACTCCGAGGGGCTTTATGGAGGGCGCACCGCCCGGGAGGAAGTCGTTCAGCAGATTTACAGTGATCTTGATTACGCTGCTGAACATTTGCCGACATTTCTGCAATTGGGATCGGCAGACTATGGAAGAGTTTCAAAAAATGCAGCGTTGGCGTTTAAATCGCGCGTGGCCCTATTTGAAGGAACCCGTCAGAAATTTCACAGCTACGGGAGTCCGAACGAACATTTATCCAAGGCCGCCAGTGCAGCCCAGTCTCTGATGGAGATGAATGAACACAGCCTGTATCCGGATCATTATCTGTTATTTCAAAAGGCCGGCGAGGGATTCAGCAACAAGGAGAACATCCTGCCATCCCTCTATGGCGTGGATGCTACAAACGTGATCAGGCAGCATCAGATTGCCAGAAGAAACAAGGAGAACAGTGCCACAAAGTATTTGGTGGACATGTTTTTGTGCACGGACGGATTACCCATGGACAAATCACCCCTGGCCGTTACACCGGAGATGGAGCCAAGCCCCTGGTATATTTTCAGGAATAAAGATACCCGCTTACACAGCCTCCTTTATAAGTTAGGAGAGCCGTACCGGAATACGACGTTTAAGTGGGATAACGGCGACATCTCAACCCGGTATGCACAACGAAAGTACCTGGATAATCAGGACTGGGTCGGGAAAAACGGGTTCGTCGATATTGCCATGATCAGGTATGGAGAAGTATTGCTGAACTATGCAGAAGCAAAGTTTGAACTGGAAGGTTCAATCTCGGATGACGATCTCAATAAATCCATCAATCTTTTACGTGCCAGGGGAAGTGTGGCGCCATTGAGTAATTCTTTTGCCGCAACGCACGGGTTGGATATGCGCACTGAAATACGCCGTGAGCGGGCAGTTGAGTTAGCGTCGGAGGGATTTCGTTACAATGATATCATGAGATGGAAAATTGCTGAGGACGTTTTGCCCAGGGATATCCTGGGGGCATACTATTTTCAGGATGCCTATCCGTCGTTAAAGGCCCCGATTTCGGAAGACGGGTATATCCTCCTGGAAAAAGCGGAGAAAAGGACGTTTAACCCTCAACGGGATTATCTCTATCCCATACCAGTCAGGGAAGTAGGGTTTGGTATGGAACAAAACCCGAACTGGGATTAAACAAACGGATAAGTAGCGGCGAAATCGGATTTCAATTGCTGAACGTGCGTTATTGGTGGAGGAAGCAATTTGTCCGACAAGCCGCTGCTTTGATCCGGGATTATCTGAGACGTATGAAGAGTTTATATTATCCTGTCAAAGTTGGTTTTATTGAATTGGCTGTTGTCTTTTTTCTTGTTTTTCCGTCCTGTCAACCCCATGTCGCGATTCATAATCCATACGCGACGGTGGACTGGGAGAAGGATCTTCAGGTTAAAGCCAACCTGCACACCCACACGAGCAGGAGTGACGGCTCGCTGAGCCCGCAGTCCGTGGTTGATCTTTACCATGAACATGGGTATCGGATTCTCTCAATTACCGACCATAATACCGTGACGTACCCCTGGGACAAATTCACTGAAATGCAACCCAGCGAACTGTGCCGGATACGTAATGAGTATGCGGTGAGCGGTATTGAACCGGAAGAATCAAGATACAGACCCAGGGGGATCACTCCCGAGGCGTTGGTTTTTGAAGACCGGTCTCCTTCAGACCTGGGAATGGTAGCCATCCAGGGGAATGAAATCACGCTGAACACGAAACATCGATCCCTGGGCGTCCATGATATGGGGAGTTATTTTAATGATCTTTCAGACAATTCTCTGACGGGAGAAGAGACGCTTCGGGCACTCACCGAAAAGAACGGTCTGGCCATGTTCATGCATCCCGGGAGATATGATTTTTCAACCGGCTGGTATCTTGATTTTTATCGTCGGTTCGATGGTCTGGTCGGGCTTGAATTATACAACAGGGGCGACACGAAGTGTCTGGAAGTCTGGGATTCATTGTTGGTCAATACCATGCCTGAAAGACCAATATGGGGCTTCTCCAACGATGATACACACACGCTGGATCATTTTGGGAAGAACTATTCTGTTCTTATTCTTCCTGAATTGAGTGAAGCCGGGGTTCGTCGTGCAATGGAACAAGGGCAGTTATTTTATGTCTATGGATCACGAGGCGGAAGAACAAGCAGGCTAAATCCGCCGGTGATTGAATCCATACGTGTCGACGCACGTAAAGGAATTCTTGCGATCAACGCGACGGGGCATGACTCCATCGTATGGCTGTCGGCCGGGAAGAGAATCTGTCAGGGTGGTCAGATCGATTTGGATGAATCTCCGGATGTGAAGAACTACATCAGAGCGGTGCTCTATGCCGAAGGAGGAAAAACCCTTATCGGGACGCAACCTTTTGGTATCAGGCGATAGTCCGGACAGGAAATCGTCGCAGTAGAATCCTAATCGGAACAAGGCGGTTCCAAAAACACGAATTACCAAGTATTGAATGATGATGAGAGCGATTTATTTGACAGGTCTTTTTATTTCGATGACGTTATACATCCATGCCTATGAGAAAAGAGACCTCCTTCAAAGAACCATTGATCCGGACATCCTGAGAAAGACGCTGCGATTAAACCAGGATTGGGTGAGTTATCCGGAATATCATGATCGTGCCGGATGGGACGCATTAACCGGGAGTTTAAAACAGGATTTGATTGCCAAAGGTGAACAGGCATTGGCGTATGAATGGCATGTCGTAAAGGCCACCGATTACCTGGAGTTTGAACGGACCGGCGACCGGGGAGCTATGGAAAGGCTTTTCTCGGCAAACCTGACTGCGCAGGCAGATTTGGTTCTTGCTGAACTTGCCGAGGGGAAGGGGCGGTTTCTTGATCAGATCGCCAATGGAATATGGTGTTTTTGTGAAAAGACCTCCTGGATGTCTTCTGCACACATGGGACACCATACCCGGAAGGCGTATGCCTCTTTGCCGGATTACAATGAATTTGTAATTGATATCAGGGCAGGAGATTTGGGGTCCCTTTTTGCCTGGACCTATTATTTTTTAAAGGATGATCTGGATAAGCACGTTCACCCGCTTATCGCAACACGTTTACGAAAGAATCTTCAGGAGCGCATTCTTGATCCTTATATGAATGTTGACCATTCCTGGCATGTGTTCGATGCGACTCCGCAAACGAAGGTGAATAACTGGACGCCCTGGATTAGCTTTAACGCGATTACCGCGTTTCTTTTGCTGGAGAATGATCCGGAGAAGCTGACGGCAGCCGTTATGCGCAGCCTGAGATCGGTCGATCATTTTATCAATTACTATGATGATGACGGCGCATGTGAAGAAGGAACGTCTTATTTTGGCCATGCCGTTGGAAAAATGTATGACTATCTTCAGCTTTTGCAGGATGCCGGGGTACCTCTCGAACCTGTGTTTAAGAATCCCCTCCTGAAGAGAATGGGAGAGTATGTCGCGGATGCCTATATTGGCGACGGATGGATTGTGAATTACGCGGATGCGCACGCGCAATACCGCGGACCGATCGGCGTGATCTACCGATACGGGGAAGCGGTTGACAGCGACAAAATGAAGCAATTCGCGTCATACCTGTTTCACCGTGATGAAAGTAACGATTATGTTCTTGCCGGTGTTGACATCTTTCGCACGATTGAGAATATGAAATCGCATCAGGCGGTTCAATCTGTCAGCCCCTCTGTCAGCCACGAACCATATTCCTGGTATCCCAATGCGGAACAGCTTTTTATCCGCAACCGTTCAGACTTCTTCTTCGCTGCGAAAGGCGGAACCAACCAACAGAGTCATAACCACAACGACGTTGGTTCTTTTGTTCTTTTCTATAAGAATAAACCGGTCTTCATTGATGCTGGAACGGAAGCTTATACGAGGAAAACCTTTAGCAGCGAAAGGTATTCCATTTGGTCGCTTCACAGCGATTATCATAATGTCCCGAAGATAAATGGGGTATCCCAAAGGTCTTTGGGCAGGGACAGAGCTCCCGACGAAGAAAAGCACCGTGCACGTGATGTCAGGTTTGATGCAGACAAACTTGTTCTTTCAATGGATATTTCCGGCTCGTATCACCCCGATTCAAAAGCAGAAAGGTGGACGAGAAGGTATCGTTTAACCCGTCCGGACAAAATCGTTATTGAAGATGAATTTGTGCTGACAGAAAGCGTTGCTCCAAACCAGTTAAATTTGATGACACCGAGTTTGCCGGATATTTCGCAGGCCGGAAAGGTAAGGCTGCAGACCGGCAATGAAACGATCACATTAAGTTATAAAAGCGCTGAATTTGATGTTCGCGTGGAGAAATTAGCGATCCTGGATAGAAAATTGCGTGATGTCTGGGGTGACAGGTTATACCGCATCTCTTTCGATGCCAGGAAATTAGAGGCAAAAGGCCGGTATGTGCTGAGCGTTGCTGCAGAATAAAGGATTATACTGAACTCAAAAATGATGTCGATCATGGCGCCAAAATTGTCAAGAAGAAGTTTCATTCGCACTTCATCCGCGTTATCTGCCGGAGTGATGGCTTCTCCGTTTCCGGTTTTTGCTCCGTCAGGAAAGAAACCCAATTTGTTGTTTATCTGGACCGATCAGCAACGCGCGGACACGATGGCCGTGTATGGAAACAAAGCGATTATAACCCCCAATCTGAACCGTTTGGCAGAACAAAGCTTTGTGTTTAAGAAAGCCTATGTGACGCAACCGGTTTGCACGCCTTCGCGCTCAAGCGTCATGACCGGATTATATCCGCACACCAGTGGTGTCATGCGGAATAATGTTCCTCTGCCAAAAGAAATACCTTGTTTCCCCGAGTTGTTGAGTGACCCGGATTATAAAACGGCTTACATGGGCAAGTGGCATTTGGGAGATGAGGTTTTTGCCCAGCACGGATTTGACACCTGGGTTTCCATTGAAGACGGATATACCGAATATTATCATGAGGATAAGGACCGTCAGGCACGGAGCAGCTACCATCACTGGCTCAGGGGAAAAGGATATAAACCGGATCAGGTTGACGAGAATAAGTTCAGCAGGGGTTTTGCCGTTTCGCTTCCGATGGAGCATTGTAAGCCGAAGTTTCTCGAGGGTGAGGCTATCGGGTTTTTAGAAAAGAATCAGTATCATCCCTTTGTCCTGTATGTGAATTTCCTGGAGCCGCATACGCCTTACAGCGGTCCTCTGAACGATCTTCATCGTCCTGAAAATGTGGAGATCCCCGCTAATTTTGATGATCCGCTGGATGAGAACGAACCCGGATCGTACAGGAAAATCAGGGAGCAGCAAATAGAAAGCATAGGCTCTGAACGGTCAGATTTCAGAAACCTGATCCGAAAGTACTGGGGACTGGTAAGCCAGGTTGACCGGAGTGTTGGAGCGATCCTCGGCAAGTTGGAAGAACTGGGACTTTCGGATAACACCATCGTGGTGTTTACCAGTGATCATGGCGACATGATGGGATCACACAAGATGATCGGGAAATCGGTGATGTTTGAGGAATCGGTGCGGATTCCTTTTATGATGCGGATCCCGCAGATTGCCAGACAACAAACGATCGTGCGCAGAAATGTGAGTCAGATTGATATCGTTCCGACTCTTCTGGGACTGATGGGAAAAAAAGTCCCTGCTATGCTGCAGGGCAAAAGTCTGGTGCCGTTGCTGAGCGGAAACAACATCCCGGAAGATTACGTATTCGTGGAATGGAATGATGTGCCGAATTTTTACCATGGATTTAAACATCCTGTTCATGCCAATGAAGCAAAACTTCATATGCAGGTGACCACCCGGATGGTGATTTCGCCCGATGGATGGAAGCTGAGCTTAAGTGACTATGATCATTGTCAGTTGTTTGATTTGAATAAAGATCCGTTGGAAACAACCAACCTTTATACGGATGCATCCTATAAAGACAAAGTCGGGTTTCTGACCAGAAAGATCAGGGAATGGCAGATTGAAAAGGGTGATGGTGAGCGAATCGGGATTAGAAATTCAGTGCAGTCCAAACAACCTGAAATAGGAAAAAAATAGGGAAATGGCTTTTAAACTAAGAATTCTGACAATTATTCTGTTCATTTTCATAGTTTTGGAATCGGGATGCAAAAAACGGAATTCCCCGCCAAATATCATTTTTATCCTGGCCGATGATATGGGGTGTGCTCAACTTGGCTGTTACGGCAGCCGTTATTACCAGACTCCGAACATTGACCGGCTGGCGTCCGAAGGCATGCGTTTCGCTCATGCCTATTCTGCCGCCGCAGTGTGTTCCCCAACCCGCGCCAGCATTTTGACCGGAAAATATCCGGCCCGGCTGCACTTAACCGATTTTATTGCCGGAAATCCTCAGGATCATTATCCGTTAAGTCAACCCCGTTGGCAGCCGTTTTTGCCGCTCGCGGAGGTCACTATCGCGGAGGTTTTGAAAGAATACGGATACCAGACCGCCCATTTTGGGAAGTGGCATCTGAGTCCGGAGAAAACACCTCCGGGAAGTTTACCGTTTAACCCTGATCAACAAGGATTCGATGCGCATTTTGTCACGTATAAACCGTCCGGAGATTTGGCACAACCCTGGCAGGATGCGGAGACGGATGCACACAATGTGGATACCATTACCAGTCTTTCGCTCGAGTTTATGGAAAAGAACCGAAAAAAGCCGTTTTTCCTGTTTGTTTCGCACAATACCATTCACGATCCGTTGAAAGAACATGCCGAAACCGTCGAAAAATATGCGTCCATGTCCGGTGTTTCCGAACCGGAAAATCATCCGGTACTTGGGGCCATGGTGGAGCGTCTTGACAACAGTTGCGGGAGGATATTCGATAAAGTAGAGGAACTCGGACTGGAAGACAACACCCTGATCGTCTTTTTTTCCGATAATGGCGGAAAGCACAGCAATGCCGCCCAAACGCCGTTTCGGGCTGGTAAAGGCTGGCTTTACGAAGGAGGCATCCGGGAGCCGTTGATCGTAAAGTGGAAAGAAGTGGTTAAGCCAGGTATTTCATCCGCTTCGATGGTTATTTCCAATGATTTTTTTCCCACATTTCTGGAAGTTGCAGGCGCAGAAGATTTTGACACTGAACCGATCGACGGGAAAAGTTTCGTACCGGTTCTGAAAAATCCGGAAACCGCGATCCACCAAACGCTTTACTGGCATTATCCGCATTATCATGATGGTTCGGGAATGGTTCCTGCCGGTGCCGTCAGGAGTGGAAGCTGGAAGCTCATGGAGTGGTACGAGAAAAGTTTGTTGGGAGAAACGGAATTCGCTTACGAGTTGTATGATTTGGAAACAGATGAAGGAGAAACCACAAATCTGGCAGTGGGTAATCCGGAGAAAACGGAGGAGTTGGCCGGCCAACTCCGGAAATGGAGAAACGCGGTTGGCGCGCAGATGCCGGTGATCAATAAAGAATTTGATGGCAGCAGAAATTGATTTTAGTATTTAGATACGTAGAGAAAAATGAATCAGGGGTCAGAAATTAGCGCTTATCGTTATGCGTAGTCGAATGTTTTCAAAATTAGCGAAGGGGAGTCTGATGGTTCAGGTAGTCCTGTTTTTGGTGATTTCCTGTAAAAAACAAGAACCTGTTCATCGTCATGTAAAAACGATCAACGCCGACTGGACGTTTAATTACTTTCCGCAGGGGATGCCCGACTCAACACTTGCCGGCACGGCGTTTGACGATTCGCAGTGGCAAGCTGTGGCGATACCCCACACCTGGTCCACCTACGAGACCACGGGCGAAGTGCATCCGTTTATTTATCATGCGTCAGAACGGGATGATTCCTATTGGTGGTACGGATGGGGCTGTTACCGGAAAAGATTCAGTATCGACCCGGCGCAGAAAGACAAGAAGATTTTTATCGAGTTCGATGGCGTACAGAAATATTCCAAAGTCTACCTGAATGGGAGCTATTTGGGCGAACATAAAGGCGGATTTACCAGCTTTTACTTTGATTTAACCGATCATTTGAGTTGGGACGATGAAAATGTGCTCACCGTCTTTGTGAGTAACCGAAGAAATGATGAGCATCAGATTCCTCCGATGACTGCCGGGAACTGGAATGTTTACGGGGGGATATACCGCGACGTGCGGATTTGTATCAAGAACGAGGTATACATCCCGTTCCAGGGATCATACAGGCACGAAGGCGGCACCTTTGTCACCACGCCGGAAGTGTCACATCAACGCGCGGTGGTGAATGTGAGTACCTGGGTGAAAAACGAACGGGAACGTGCGGCAAGCGTTGAACTTCGAACGACGCTTGTCAGCCCTGAAGGGAAAGAAATTGCCGTGAAAACGGTGAAGAGAACGATTAACGCCGATGAACTGACTGAATTTGTTCAGATTTTTAATGCTGTTCGGAACCCGGAATTGTGGTCGCCGAAAAACCC
>CAZANK010000126.1:0-2014 GCA_964486235.1 uncultured Prolixibacteraceae bacterium
ACGGCACCGAAATGACGAAACTGAGTGATCCCAAAATCGGACAGGCCAACGGCCGCATCGCCCTTCAGATCCACGACGGCGGCGGTATCAAGGTACAGTGGAAAAACCTGACTGTACAGGAACTCTGAACAATACTTCAAAAAAACCCGGCTTCACCGGGTTTTTTCTTTTTATATTTGTTCCGACCTAAAACGAAACCATTGCCCGGAAACAATACCGATATCGCCCAAAATCTTGTCATTGCCCTCAGGGAAGGCAGCCGGCAGGCGTTTAGCCGGCTGTTCAGCCTGTATAACCAAAAACTGTATTTCTTTGCATTAGGCTACCTCAAATCGGAAAAAGAGGCCGAGGAAATTGTCCAGGAGACCTTCATCAAACTCTGGGAACGGCACGGCGACCTGAACCCGGAGCTATCCATCCACGCCTACCTCTTCCGGATCGCCTTCAACTTCATCCGCAAACGGATGATCCGAACCGTCAGGGAAGAAGAACTCCGTCACCAGCTAGCCGGCGATGTGGCCGACTTTGACGACCATACCGCCAACACCCTCAACTACCACTTCCTCCTGGAACACCTCACCCGCCTCATCGAAGAACTGCCTCCCCGCCAGAAACAGATTCTGAAGCTCCGGAAAATCGAAGAATATACATCGCGGGAAATCGCCGAAACACTGGGCCTCTCCCTGAAAACCGTCGAAGCGCACCTCACCGCTTCCCTGAAATTCCTGAAAGAAAAACTCCGGAGGGAAAACCTCGACGAACTGCTGCTGTTCGCCATGACCTTCAGTGCCCTCCCGCAAAGACAGGGCGAACGGTAATAAAAAAATTTCGACCCGCACTAAGGGTAAAACCGCTCCCGGGGATATTACTGACAAAGGCTGGTCAACATGACACACAAAGATGACTTGTTAAAACGTTTTTTTCAAAACAGGTACTCCCGGAACGATTACCTGGAACTGAAAAAGCTCCTGTTATCCGGCGACCCGGAGCTGGGAGGCCTGATGCAGGCGCACTGGGCGGAATTCAACCCGGAGCCGATGCAGCAGAAAGACCTGACGCAGGTGCTGGTGACGATCACCCGGGAGCTCGATCAACGATCGCCACGATTGGTCCGGAAACTGGCAAGAGGCTGGTCGCGGGTCGCCGCGGTCCTGCTGCTCCCCCTCTTCCTCCTGTCGGGCCTGCTCTACCTGCAGTTCCGGCACTATCTGACCCAAAAGGAGGTCTTCGTGGAAGTGGCCTCTCCCGCGGGATCACGGACGACACTCAATTTGCCCGACGGCTCGGCGGTTTGGCTCAACGGCAATTCCCGGATCAGATACCCGGCGGTCTTCGGTGAAAACCGGAAGGTGCACGTGTCGGGCGAAGCATTTTTCAGCGTAAAAAGCGATCGCGAAAATCCGTTTCTCGTCCGGGTGAACGACCTGTATGTCCGGGCCACAGGCACCGAATTCAACGTACTGGCTTACCCTGGCGAACCCGTCGTGGGCGTCATCCTAAAGGAAGGGCAGGTGACCGTCCTGGATGCCGGTGAGTCAGTCCTCCGGGAAATGGAAGCCGGATACGGCTACCGGTACGACCAAAAGTCGGCAACCGGAAGATACCGCCAACTCAATGCGGATACCTATTCGGACTGGATCCGGGGCAGGCTCATCTTTGAAAATGCCACCATGAAAGAGGTGATCAAACGGATGGAACACTGGTATGGCGTGAACATCGAGGTCAAAGATCCGGAGTTGCTTCAGCTTCACTTTAAGGCTACATTCGTCAACGAAAGCATTGAAGAAGCACTGAAACTGCTTCAGTCAACCGCCACCTTTCACTACCGGTTCGTAAACCGGGAAATCAGGGCGGACGGAACACGCGCCGAAGCAAAAATAGTGATTAGTCGTGGATAGTGGACAGTGGGCAGTGGACAGTGGATAGTGCGTAAAAATATCGGTTCTTCGGTCTCACGGTTCGCTACCCGCTGCTCCCGAAGATAAAAAATCAGGAAAGCGATTGCGGCGCTTCC
>CAZANK010000126.1:2114-8422 GCA_964486235.1 uncultured Prolixibacteraceae bacterium
TCGCTACCCGCTGCTCCCGAAGATAAAAAATCAGGAAAGCGATTGCGGCGCTTCCCTGATCAACATCGAGTTAATAGATTGATTTAACCCTTAAATTGTTTCAAATTTATGAAAAAAAAACAAACCAACGAGGTATGGCGTATTCCTATCTTGTTTAAAATTTTACGGATCATGAGACTGACGCTCGGGTTACTTTTTGCACTGGCACTTCAGGGATGGGCCACCAGCGCCTATTCCCAGAAGACCGTACTGAACCTGGACATGAAAAACGTGAAGATCGTCGATGTCCTGGAAGAAATTGAAGATCAAACGGATTACTATTTTCTGTTCAACTATGAGCAGATCAATGCCGACAAACGGATCTCCGTGAACCTGACCAACGCCGGAATCGAAGAGACCCTGAATTCGGTGTTGCAGGGTACCGGACTGAAATACGCGATCAAAGACCGGCAGATCGTGATTTCCAAAGACGAATCCCGGATGCCTGAACAATTTGACACGTCATTCACGCAACAGTTGCGCACCATCAGCGGGACTGTCACCGGCAGCAACAGCGACCCGGTGCCCGGGGTCACCATCACCGTGAAGGGCACCACCCGTGGGACGGTTTCGGATGCCGGGGGAAATTTCACGCTGACAAACATGCGCGACAACGAGATTCTCGTGTTCTCCTTCATCGGTATGAAGACCTTAGAAATCCCGGTAGCCGGACAGTCATTCCTGAACGTGGTCATGGAAGATGCCATGATTGGCGTGGAAGAAGTCGTGGTCACCGCGTTCGGACTTGAACGCGAAAAACGGGCCCTGGGCTATTCCGTGGGAAGCATCTCGGGCGAGGCTATCAGCGCCATCAGGGATCCCAATATCCTGAATAACCTGGCCGCACGGGTGCCGGGCGTAAGCGTGAAAAGCCTGAGCGCCGACGCCGGATCGTCGGTCAACGTGGAAATCCGCGGCGCCAAGAACTTCTCGCCCACCGGGAACCAGCCGTTGTACATCGTGGACGGCGTCCCCATCTCGGGCGACATCCGGTTTAACGGTGCCAGCGACCGCAATGTCGACTACGGGAATGCCTCGTTCGACATCAACCCCGACGATGTGGCCAATATTTCGGTGCTGAAGGGCGCCAACGCCGCGGCGTTGTACGGCTCCCGCGCCGGCAACGGCGTGATCCTGATCGAGACCAAAAGCGGAAAACAAGCCAAAAAAGGCCTGGGCGTCGAGATCGCGTCATCCTACATGCTGGATGACCCTTTCCTCTTCCCCGACTTCCAGTACGAATTCGGCCAGGGCCTCTACAACAACTTCACCAAGACCACCCTGGAAGCCTGGGGACCCGCGCTGAACAAGGGAATCAAGGCGATCCAGTATAACAGTCCGATCGACGAAACGGGAAAACCCGTGCCGTCAGAGTTGAAATCGTACGCCCGCAACACGGAACGGTTCCTGCAAACGGCCTCCACGCTCACCAACACGGTGGCCATCACCCACAAGGGCGACAATTCGAACATCCGGGTGTCGTTCACCGACATGCAATACGAGGGCATTGTGCCGAATACCGACCTCGAAAGAAACACCTTTTATGCCGGCGGCGGATTTAATGCGTCGGACAAGTTCAGGGTGAACTTCAACGTCAGCTTCAACCAGACCCGTTCCAAAAACCGGCCGGTCGACGCGTCGTCCAAGTCGAACATCATCCAGTTACTGTACCGGGAACTGCCCCCCAACATTAACGTCACAGACCTGGAGAATTACTGGGTCCCCGGACAGGAAGAGATCCAGCAGTTCCAGACCTACGGTTCAGGCACCAACAACCCCTATTTTGCTGCCCACGAAAACCTGCACGGCATGCGCCTCAACCGCCTCACCGGAACCGTGGAACTCACCTATATGCTGACCCCTAACCTCTCCGTCAAAGGCCGGGCCACCGCCAACATCACCGACGAAAAGCGGGAGGAACGCCAGGCCTTCAGCTCCGTGCAGTATCCGAAAGGGTACTACTCGGTCGGCAAAAGCTCCTTCCAGGAACTGAACACCGACCTGATGCTGGGGTATAAGGCGAAAGCCGGAGAGGACTGGTTCTTCTCCGTCGATGCCGGCACGAATTTCATGCGGCAGTACGACAACAGCATCGACGGAGGCATCTCGGGCGGCATGGTGGTCCCCGGCATGTACACCCTCTCCAACTATGACAGCCAGGGCGGCGTCCCCGGAGTCAGTTCGGGCTATCGCGAAAAGGAAATACACAGCGTGCTGGGACTGGGACAAATCGCCTGGCGGGAAAGCATCTACATGGACGTGACCGCCCGGAATGACTGGTCCAGCACCCTGCCCGTCAACAACAACTCCTATTTTTATCCTTCCTTGTCGTTCAGCGCCATCCTCTCGGAGTTTCTCCGGATGCCGGCCTGGGTATCCCTGCTCAAAGCCCGCGCCGGATGGGCAGAGGTCGGTAAGGATACCGCACCCTACCAGCTCTCCAACTCCTACAGCTTCGGCACTGACTGGAACGGCGTGAAAAATGTATACCTGGGACTGGGCCTGCCCCCGTTCGACCTGCAACCCGAGAAACTGACGTCGAACGAATACGGGATCGACATCGCCCTGTTTAAGGGAAGGGTCAACCTCGACGCCACCTACTACGAAACGGTTAACAAAAACCAGATCTTCGCCCAGGTCTTATCCCATGCCACCGGTTTTGCCGGGAAGGTCATCAACGCCGGAAGGATTGAAAACAAGGGACTGGAAATCGGGCTGAATCTCGTGCCGGTGAAAAAGGCCGTCCGGTGGGACGTGGGGATCAACTACACCCGCAACAGGAACAAAATTGTCGAGCTTGGCCCCAACGACACCGACGAAAGCTTCCTGCAACTGGCATCGACCCGGAACGTCAAGATATACGGGTACAAGGGCGGATCGACCTCAGCCATCTATACCCGCGGCATTGAACGGGATGAAAATAACAATCCCCTTACCAACAACGGAATCTATAAAATCGTGGGCGAATACCGCTTTTACAGGGGCGATTATAATCCTGACTTCCAGGTCGGATTTGTCAACTTCCTGTCGTACAAGCAATTCTCCCTCGAAGCCCTGGTCGACTGGAGAAACGGCGGCACCGTGGTCGACGCCAACGGGGCGGCAATCGCCAACAACGGGTACACCAAAGAAACACTCGCCGGCAGGGATGCCGGGCACGGCGGACTGGACTGGATCGACGGACAGGGAAACCTGCGCCATGACGGGATGATCGTTCCCGGCACCGACCAGCAGACCGGGCAACCCAACCAGGTCATCATCCCCGCGCAGGATTACTACAAGTCGGTATACGACCTGAGCACCTACCCGGAGTTTCTCACCCACACCGGAACGTTTGTCAAACTGCGGCAAGTGTCACTGTCGTACAGCCTGCCGGCCAACCTCACCAAAAACCTTTTCGGTATCCAACGGGCAGTCATCTCCCTCCAGGGGAAAAACCTCTTCCTGTGGACCCGGGATGACCTGGATTTCGACCCGGAAAACGCGTTCTCCAGCACCGGCGGAACCTTTGCCGGCGGCGTAAACTTTGAAAAACTGCCGGCGACAAGAAGTTACGGGATCAAACTCCAGGTTGTTTTCTGATTTATAACGTGAAAATTGCTGAAAACTGAAAAAAAATAAACGATGAAACAAATTAAAAATAAGGGATATGCCTTTCTTCTCCTCCTCCTGGCGCTGATTAACCTGGTACGGTGCACCGGCGACTTTGAGGAAATGAACACGAATCCCAACCAGTTTACCAATCCGGGTACGGACCTGATCCTCCCTTATGTGATCATCAATACGGCCTACTATTATAACGGCGACGCGCTGCGCAATTTTGGCGGCGTCTTCGGACAATACTATGTCAACCTGAAGGTCCTTTCGTTCGACCGGTTTATCGAAAGCCGTGGCGACTACCGGTACTACCTCCCCATTCAGCATGTCAACACGATCTATCAAAAGGCGAAGGAACTGGATTACACGAACCGCATGGGTGTGGCGCTGGTCCTGAAAGCGTTCCTGTTTGCCGAGCTGACCGACGAGATGGGCGACATTCCGTATGCGCAGGCAGTAAACCCCGAAGCACATATTTACCCGGTTTACGACAGTCAGGAAGACATCTACCTGGGTGAAAACGGATTGCTGGCGATCCTGGAAGAGGCAAACACGCTGCTGTCGGAAGTCAACGACGGACTGGATGCCACAGCCGACATCCTCTATAAGGGCAGCGTCATCAAATGGCGGAAACTGGCCAACTCCCTGCGGCTGCGCCTGCTGATCCGGATTTCCGGCAAGGCGGACGTGAAAGCCAAAATCGCGGAGATCGTCACCAATCCCGGGCAATACCCGATTTTTGAAAGCAACGCCGACAACGCCGAACTGCCCTACCTTAACGGAACTTATTCCTCTCCGTTCGGGGTGAGCACCAACCTGGGGAACACCTATTACGCGGAGCGGGCTGCCTGTGCCACCACGGTGGATGCCCTGAAGGCGATCAACGATCCCAGGTTACCCGTTTACTACGACCCGGTGCCGGGCACCGCGTCCGAATTTGTCGGCATCCCCGCAGGTACCGGCTCGCCCAGCAACTACAACGGCGGCGAAGACTTCGTTTCGCGCCTGACCGCGAAATTCAAGCAGGATGCCAACAAATACCTCCCCGCCAAGATGCTGCACTATGCCGAGGTGATGTTCCTGCTGGCCGAAGCCGCCCAGCGGCAACTGATCGCCGGCGACGCCGCCGCCTATTATAAAAAGGGGATCGAGGCCTCCTTCGGCTACTGGGAGGTGCAGGCTCCGGCCGGCTACTTTGACCAGGATGCCGTGGCCTACGACGGCACACTCGAACGCATCATCACCCAAAAGTGGCTGGCCAACTTCTGCATCGGCGCGGAAGCCTGGTTCGACTACCGGAGAACCGGCTTCCCGGACTTCCAGGTCGGTCCGGCAACATCGCTGAACGGACAGTTTATTCAGCGGCTCATGTACCCGGTCGATGAAGAGTCGACCAACTATGACAACCTGCAAGAGGTGATTGCCCGGCAGGGCCCAAACAATAACTTAACGAAAATGTGGTACCTGAAATAAAAACGAACATGATGAACTCAATCCATTTCCATATCCGTCACGGGAAAGCCGTCAAAGCGCTGTTCCTGATCATCATCGCCCTGCTGTGGGCCTGCCGGGAAGATGACCTCATCTTCACCGTCCGGTCCAAGCAGGTCCTCTTCACCTACCAGGGCGACAGCCTGTACCTGCAGGGCGGCGTGGGCGTCAACCAACTCGCACTGCTGGAGGTGAACATCCTGGCCAAAGATATCAAAAGCAGCGCCGCGCCGGCCTCGGTAAAGGTTTCGTCCATCCCCAACGACGGGAGCGGACCGCTGGATGAAATTCCGCTCGGACAGCCCGACCAGTCCGGAAAATTCACGGCCTCCATGCCCGAACTGGGCATCGTGTCGCCCGGCCATGTCGCCACCCTTAAGTTCGTGTCGACATTCGCCGACGGCGAGGAGGTGATCCGCACCTTCCAGGTCAGGCCTGTCTCACCGTTTGAATACACGGCGCCGCCCTCTGTCTTCGCACTCATCGACAACGTCGCGCCGGTTCCGTATACCATCAGCGCCGGAGGTAATCCCGTCAACGACGTCAAGGTGCAGAAGAAAGTCAACAACGGGACCGCTGTGGAAGTCGAAGGCGACTGGAGCGCCACCGGCGCCATTCCCGTGCAGGGAAAAGACTATGCGGTGGGCGACATCGTCTCCTTCCGGATTGAAGCAACCAGCGACCATGCCACTGCCACCTCCGAATGGATCGACATTCCGGTGCTGAAACCGGAAGGGCAATACACCTACCTGTTCGAGATCTTCTTTGGCGGAACACCCGGGGCAGGCTTTACAGACGGCTGCTGGTCCGGCGTACACGGCGGGAAGAGCTTCTTGAACACGGTCTTCAACTACGAGGGCGCGTCGGGCGGCACCGGCAACTTCAATGACCATGGCTGGAATACCTCGCTGACCCACATCGTCGGCAATACGCCGGTGGTGGCCTACAGCGATCTCGTGGCTGCAAACTTCTCCAGCACCGTCGCGGCAGGATAAACGCATGACCTGCTCACACCACCGTTCAACGCTTCGGTCACGAAAAACAACAAGCTGGAATTCTACTACTGTTGTCAGGCATCGGGCGACAAAGTGAATCATCTTAAAGTGTTTATCACCACCGACAATACCAACTGGACCGAGATCGCCGACCTGGGCGCACAACCGGGATGGACAAAACAGGTG
>CAZANK010000127.1:0-8408 GCA_964486235.1 uncultured Prolixibacteraceae bacterium
ATGAAAAAAATAGGCTTGATTTTAATCATTCTAGTTTTAGGACAAATTATTCAATCATGTTACAGTGATTTTGATGACATGAACGTGAGTCCTAACAACGCGGAAGATGTTTCGCCAAACTATCTGCTGTCTTATGTGATTTCAAAGACAACCATGCAGTTCTATAACCTGACGAATGAGCACAGTGACATTGCCGGTACGCTGCAATACACCCAGCGGGGAACTGAATACCAGTCGGCAAATCAAAACTGTTATCAGTGGGAAAAAGGATCCTGGGCCGGATATTATGAGATTTTAAGGACCAACCAGCTCATGTATGAGCTGGGAGAAAAGGAAAACAACCCGTTTTTTATGGCCGCATCATTGATCATGAAATCATTCACTTTCGGGCTGCTGGCAGATCTTTTTGGGGATTGCCCTTATTCTGAAGCGTTGCAGGCCGGAAGTAGTCTGCTGTTCCCCAAATACGATGCACAGAAAGATGTTTATGAAGGCGTTTTGAAAGATCTAAAAACGGCATCCGAACTCCTTGCCGGGTTGGATCAAAAGCTGAGCGTCATCGCGTCGTCTGACCTTCTTTACGGAGGCGACAGGGATAAATGGATAAAACTTAGCAATTCGCTCAGGCTGCGGTATGCGCTGCGACTGCACAATAAGAAAGACCAACTTGGCATCAATACCGGAGACGAGTTTAAAAATGCTGCCAATAAGGTTTTTGGAAGCAACGCCGATAATGCCACGTTGGTACTGTTGGGTTTATCGGATGAAAATTCAGCCGTCGGAGGCCTCATCAGATCAGCAAACAAACCCTATACGTTTAAGCCAGGAAAGCCATTGGTTGAATATCTGACGGAAAGAAACGACCCCAGGCTTCAACGTTGGGTAAACCCCGTGGAACGGAAATGGGATTTTAATGCCTCTGTAGAAACAACGATCAATTACACCGATATTTTCGGGGACAGTTATCCAATGAGAATTCTGCCGACAGAAGATACCAGTCTCGATACATCAGTGTATGTGGGACTGCCCATCGGATATGATAAACTCGAATTTTTAAGGAATTATAACCGGGGAGAGGGTATCCGGGACTATCCCGATGAAAGAAGTCCTTTTATTTCTTATTTGTCACCCATCTATTTCGAGAACAGCAATGAATTCGTGAACCCTTCGTTGATTACCTATGCAGAAGTTGAATTCATCATGGCCGAAGCTGCTTTCTTAGGGGGTTATGGCGTGTCAGATGCCGAAGACCACTATAAAAAAGGGATTAAGGCATCGATGGAACAGTATAAAATACTGTCGGATGCCCCGTCATTTGATTTTGAAGCTTTTTATAACCAACCGTCGGTCCGTTACAGCAGTCCTTCGATAACGAATAAGCATGAACTGATTATGACGCAAAAATGGATTGCCCTTTGGTTAAAAATCGAACCGTGGTTTGACTGGAGGCGGACAGGATATCCCGACTTTGAACCGGCAGCATATCCTGCTTTTGGTCCCGCTTTACCTTTAAGGCTTGCTTATCCGGAACCGTTTGCCGATCCGCAATACGTCGAAAAGTATGAAGAAGCGGTCAGCAAACTGGAAAAAACCAGTTTTGTTCCTTCCAACCAATCAAATGATCACAGTTACTCAAAGACCTGGTTAATACAAGGTACAGGTAAACCGTACTAGCAAATTTATCCTACTGAAAACGTGAACGTTCCCAAATTAGCTGGCTGATACTCCTTGAAGGCTGATTTGGGAACTTCAATTCGCTCAGATTAAAGTTAAAAAGACCGACATGCTGCAAAAAGAGAATTATTCAAAATTCATGTACATTTTTTTCCCTGCTTTGGCAATGATGCTGGGATGGGGGCTGCGTGGCCATATTGGCGGCGGGCCTTTTGGCGCCATGATCCCGGGAGCAATGGTTGCCCTATGTATGAGCCTCTTACTGAAACTTCCGGCAAATGCCACTTCCGTTCTGCTTGTCTTTGGTGTTGCTGCAATCGGGTTGGGTGGTGAAATGACTTATGGCCAAACGTTAGGCTTTCTGCGGAATCCGGATACAGTTTGGTGGGGAACTGCCGGAACGACCTTAAAAGGAGCTGTATGGGGCTTTACCGGCGGCGCTGTTTTGGCGTTCGGATTCGTGTTTAAAGGAATGCCGAAAAAAACAATCATAACCGCCTTTTTATTACAGATTCTGGGCGTGTTTGTTGGTTTCAAACTGATTAACGATCCCATGCTTCTTTATTTTTCTGATCCTGCAAACCCCCGTGCCGAATCGTGGGCAGGGCTTTTGTTTGGGACCATCCTGCTTTTAGCCTATTTGAAAATCAAAATTCCGGCTTCTGAATTCAAAGTAATATCCCGCTATGCTTTTCTGGGGACGATTGGAGGAGCATTAGGATTCGGTTTAGGTGGTTTATGGATGGTTTTAGGAAGTCATCTGCCTGACGTCATTTTCAAAAGCTGGTGGAAAGCAATGGAATTCACTTTTGGCTTCTTCTTTGGAGCTTTCTTGGGATATGCAACCTGGTTGAGCCGCACGCATGCTGTCATCAAGAACCTGAAAGAAGATTTCTCTCCCCGCGTTGAGAATTTTCCGATCCGAAAAGAACTGACAATTGTACTTCTGACGGGACTCTTTGTTTTTTGGCTTATTCCTGGCACAATGGAGCTTTTTACGCAAACGGCAATTGAAAATAATATGCCTGGCGGAACAGTCCGTGATGAAATTGCCCGGATGCTGGTTAATTATTCATTTTCAGGACTGCTGTTTATTTTGGTCATCATCCGTTATCCAAAAGCGGCCTGGCAAATCGGAATTACACTCACGTTTTGTCATGCTGCACTTGATTTCGCTTGCGACGTTTATCCGGACGTAAACAAATGGTCTCCTGCAAATATCCGGTTTATCGTTGTATTCTTTATGACTTTGACAGTCGCTTTGTTCACCTGGTTCTTCAGCCGGAAAGACAACGTGATTGTCAGCCTGTTCCTGCTGTTGATCTGGTCGTGCGTGATGGTTTCATTTTTCCGGTTTTTTGCCGATCCGGCAAAACTAAACCTTGAAGGTTTGACTTTCTGTCAGGCCGTCTGCGGAAAATATATTGTCGATCTCATTTTCGTGATATCCGCCGTTGCTCTGAGCTGGATTTTACAGTCAGCCATAAAACCAGGAATTGAAACAAAAACATCATGCAAAACTTTATCCGTTTAGCTGTTATGGAACTTATTCTGTGCATGTTGCATTGCATGCTAATTGCAATGGCCGCTCATTCACAAAGCATTGATTTTTCAAGGGCATCGGTTATCATCAGTGATGAAGTAAAATCACCGGTCCGTGAAACTGTTATTGATCTGCTTCTCGAAGAAGTGGAACAACGAACAGGCATTCCATTAAAAGTAATCGGGGAATGGGATGAAAAAACGCCGGTCATTGCACTCGTGCGCGCATCACAAACCGACTTGTCAGGAATTCAGATTCCGGAAGTAAAGGCAACTAACAGACCTGAATTATTGCCTGAAGGATTTCGAATTCTCCTTGATGAATCTCAAAAGAAAAAAATCCTTTGGCTGATTGGAAATGATGAACGCGGATTGATTTACGCAGCAGGCTGGTTTTTAAGACGCGCCCGGCTTACATCAAAAAGAATTGCTTTCGGGAAAGATATCGAAACAGCCTCGGCTCCGGCTTACTCCATCCGCGGTCACCAGTTGGGATACAGGAATACCAACAACACCTGTGATTCATGGACCGTGAAACAGTATGAAAAGTACATCAGGGAACTAACCATCTTCGGCTGCAACAGTATTGAAAATATCCCTTTCGAGGATAATGCGCCCAGTCCTGTTGTGAAGTACCCGTGGGAGGTTATGAATGACGAACTGAGCAAAATATGCGAAAAATACGCACTCGATTTCTGGGTTTGGACACCGGCTACCGTGGATCTTTCTGATCCGGAAAAATTTGACGCCGAGGTGCAAAAACACAAAACTTTATACAAACGCTGTCCGCATCTTAGCGGCGTCTTCGTTCCAGGCGGTGATCCTGGCGATAATCGACCGAAATACGTCATGCCATTTTTAAAGGCGATTGCTTCGGAATTAAAGAAATATCATCCGGGCGCAGGGGTCTGGGTTTCGTTGCAAGGGTTTAATCATGAAAAAACCGACTATTTTTTTGAATATATCACGAAGAATCAGCCAGACTGGCTGGCGGGTGTAGTTTCCGGCCCCGGTAGTCCGGATATCGCAGCGACCCGCTTTCGCCTCCCCGAAAAATATAAACACCGGCATTATCCCGATATTACCCACACAGTACGGTGCGAGTATCCAACGCCTCAATGGGATCAGGCTTTTGCGCTTACTTTAGGAAGAGAGCCCTGTAATCCTCAGCCCGTTTTTTATGCCGGAATTCACCGGGAAACAGAACCGCACACGGATGGTTCAGTGACCTATTCTGACGGTGTACACGACGACATCAACAAAGTGTTGTGGACCTGCCTGGACTGGGACCCCAAAGCAGATGTTCACCAAATCCTCGAAGAATATGCGCGTTTCTTTTTCGGCACCGCCCGAGGCGAGCTTGTTGCCGATGCAATTCTGGCACTGGAGAAGAACTGGCTCGGCGCTATTGAAGGTAATGGATCGATCGAAACCACTTTTAGCTTCTGGAAACAACTGGAACAGAACCATCCGAATCTCGACAAAAATTGGCGATGGGTGCAATTGGCCATGAGGGCTTCTTACGACAATTATACCCGCAGACGAAAATTGTATGAACGTAGCCTTGAGAAAGAAGCGATGGAAATCCTAAGAATTGAGGGGAAAGCCGAAGAGTTGATGAACAGAGCATTGGCGGTAGTTTACAAGGCAGAAACAGAACCTCAGCATATTGAACTGAAAATGAAGATTGAAGCATACTGCGAAACACTTTATCAACAGATTGGGATGCAAACCAGTGTTAAAAAATACAACGCCAACAGCCCCGAGCGCGGCTGTGTCCTCGATTTCATCGATTATCCGCTCAACAATCGCTGGTGGCTCGAAGATGAGTTTAATAAAATCAGACAACTACAAACGGACCAGGAAAAACAAGCTCGCCTTGAAATCATCAGAAGTTGGGATAATCCGGGGCACGGAAGTTTTTATGATAATATTTCAGACATTTCACAAAGCCCTCATGCACAAACACAAACAAGAAAGTCATACGGATATGCCTGGTGGAATCAGGGAATGAGCCGTAAGCGCCTGTCTACACAATTGAGCCAAAATCAACCTGAACTCATTTACGAAGGTCTCGATCCCCAGGCAACCTATACCATTCGTATTGCAGGAGAAGGCGAAGCCCTTTTGCGTGTTGACGGCGAAAGGGTGGAACCTTTGGTTTATCCGAGAGACCTGGAAACATTCAAAGAATTCCATATTACCAGTAAGTATGTGAGCGATGGAAAAATTACCGTTACTTTCGACGTGCCCGAAGAATCGCATCTAAACTGGCGACACAAGTCAAGAATCTGCGATGTTTGGTTGTTGAAAAAATTTCAGTAAATTTAGTTCTTAAAATGCCCGGACATGAATGATAAACTGATCTGTATCTATACAGGAACTGAAGTGACGGTTAACCTGCTCAAGGGTATTCTGGAAGAAGCCGGAATAGGGGTTTTTGTTCAAGACGACTTCCGTTCGGGAATTGCCGCGGGGTTTTTCGGCGGGAGTCCTTCCGCGGTTGATCTGTTTATTGAAGGAGCAGACCTGGAAAAAGCCAAACCGATCGTTAGAGAATTTAAACAGCGAAACGAATAAACTCATGGTTTATCTTTAACTTTGCATCCCAAATTTCGCGCGGATGCGTTTTTATTATTTCAGACCATCGGAAATTTTAGCCCGGCATATCCGGTATTATTGGGTGCTTGAAGCGGATGCCCATGAGAAAGAAGTCTGCGAACGGGTCATTCCTACCGGAAACATTCAGTTCATGTTCCACTATGGAAATCCATTCATCATAAAAAATGACATCCGTCCCTTCCGCCAACCACGCTCCTTCGTGTCGGGAATAAGCAGCCACTATGCCGACGTAGCGACCTGCGGCGAATCGGGCGTGATCGCGGTGGCCTTTTACCCGCACGGCGCCTGTCACTTTCTGGATTTTCCACTGATGGAAATTGAAAATGTCAGTATGGACATGAGCGCCCTCTTTAGCCGGCAAACGAGGGAGATTGAGGAACGATTGTACACAGCCCCATCGCTGAAAGACCGGGTGCGGATCATCGAGCAGTTTCTGCTCAACCGGTATCATCCCGTCAGGGAAAATGACCTGTTGATGATCAAAAAAGGGTTTGAACTGATTCACAAAAGCCGGGGACAAATTCACGTCTCCCGGCTCTCGGACGAGCTTTTTGTAACCGGCAAATCCCTTGAACGAAAATTCACCGCGCTGGTCGGAAAAACGCCCAAGCAATTTATTCGCATCGTCCGGTTTCAGGAAGTGATCCGCTCCATGTCATCCCCTCGCTGCACCAATTTAACGCAACTGGCCTACGAAAACGGGTATTTCGATCAGGCTCACTTTGTGAAAGACTTCAAGGACTTGTCGGGTTATACCCCCAAAGAATTCGCAGCTCTTGGTCCGTGCAACGCGGACTACTTTGAGTGATCTCTTTTGTCTTTTTTTTACAATTCTGCAGACGCTTACCAGCCTAGTTTTGCGGTGAACATTTAACAACAGAACGATGTCTGCTGAAATTGAAATCAAACACCTTCAAAAAAAGTACCCGAATGGGGTTGAAGCCTTAAAAGGGATTGATCTTGAAATCGGGAAAGGGCGGCTTTTTGCGTTGCTCGGACCAAACGGCGCCGGCAAATCAACGCTGGTGAAGATCATGACTTCGCTTATTCGAAAGGATTCGGGTGAATTCCGCATCGGCGGAATGAATCCGGAAGATCATTTTGCCCGGCTCCGGCAATACATGGGCATCGCCTCCCAGGAAAATGAGTTGGACCCCGGCGAAAAAACCGAAACATTGCTCCGGTTTCAGGCCCGGTTATTCGGAATGTCAAAGAAACTGGCTGCTGAGCGCGCAGATGAGTTGATACGGCTGTTTCGGCTGTCGGCAGAACGGGCAAAAAAAGTCTCTGCGCTTTCGGGCGGCAATAAGCGGCGGCTACATTGCGCGCTGGCGCTGGTGCATCATCCCCGTATCCTGTTTCTGGACGAACCTACCGTGGGCATGGATCCACTTGCCCGTGAAACGTTTTGGAGCGTGATCACCGACCTGAATGAGCAGGAAAACATCACCGTGTTGCTGACCACCCAATACCTGGAAGAAGCAGATAAGTATGCCTCCGATATTGCGCTGATCATGGAAGGCCGGATACACTTCGCGGGAACGATCCCCGCCTTTAAAAGCTTGGTGCATCCAAATCCACAAGCATCACTCGAAGAAAGCTACATCATGTATGTCAAATCGATCATTTCAACCAATTAAACCCAAGAAACATGAACGCAGCATGTCAAATTTTAGTGGTCAGGGGAGTCTTTAAACTGATCAAACAACCGGCTGCCCCGTTAACGGGCTTCGGAATGAGCCTGTTCTTCCTGCTGGTCTATCAGGCCGGGATAGGCGGCATCGGGCATCTGGACGCTTTTGGAGACGCCGGATACCTGGCATTTATCTTTCCGATTACGATCATATCTCTGGCCATGGGCTCATCGGCCGGAGCCGGCCAAACATTAAATGCCGATATGCAGTCGGGTTATTTCAAGCGCCTTTACCTGAGTCCCGCACCGCGATGGATACTGGTGGTAGCGCCCATGCTGGCAGACACCCTGTCGTCCGTGCTGTTCACCGGTATTTTGACGGCCATCGGCGCCATTTTCGGACTGCCATTTCAGTTTGGAATACTTTCCGTGCTGGGTATTTTATTTCTCTCGCTGCTGTGGTCCGTCACCCTATGCGGGTTCTCTGCAGGAATCATGCTGCGGACAGGACAGCGCCAGAGCGCGGCGATCGTCACGAACGCCGTTTTCCCGTTGCTGTTCCTGAGTACCACATTCCTGCCCCGCGAACTGATCACTGCCAAATGGCTGCTGTCGGTCTCATGGGTGAACCCGGTCACTTATGTACTTGAAGCAAACCGCTTTCTGCTGGCGGGAACATCCCCGAAACAGTTCTTTGTCTGGGGAACGGGTATCCTGGTCGTCTCTTCGCTGTGCGCGCTCTGGTTTGCCCTGTCAAGCGCCCGCAAAATCCGCGTGTAACTATTTCTGCCGGAGGCACGGTTTGATGATCTCCTTGTAATCATCAACCGTGGCTTCAGGCCCCAATCCCCATATGATTCCAATTGTCTTCATCATTTTTATTTTATGCTGTTCAATAGTCCCTCAGTATGAAAACGATAAAGCCCATAATGGAATA
>CAZANK010000128.1:0-2414 GCA_964486235.1 uncultured Prolixibacteraceae bacterium
CCCTGAATTCATGGAGTGTGCCAAATCCGAGTTACATACTGTTATCGAATCTTTTGTACCGGTAGTTTGAGAAATGATAGTATCCGCGGTCAGGCCTGAAGTCGACCGAGGGTAAGAATTCATAGTCCGAGCGTAATCGGGCATCGTTGCTGAGCGCCTGTCCTGCAGTCAATCCGGTATGGACCACCTGCGCTACGCCATCGGTCCAGTAGTTTTTAGGGTATTGAGGGTCAAGCAAATTGATGATCCGGTTGTCGACTCTCGCCCAGCCTGGCCCTGCCAAATAAATGAAGTTCATATCAAACCAGGTGGCATCCGCATAGGGAGACCCATTTCCTTCAGGTCCAAAATCGCTTGTGGTCCCTTTTGCAGCATGATCCAGGACTTTCTGCCAGTCAACGGCCTGGTTTTGTCCGGCAGCCCTTGGCGACAGCGCCAGGAACCGGGCCATGTAACTGTGTGACAAAGAGACAATCAGGTCATTGTTCACGGTGACCGCGTTGATCGTATTCGGGCTCAGTTCAAAGGGGCCCGCGCTGCCGGCTATTTCGACCGCCTTTTCCAGTGAAACAATTGCGGAGTCCATGACATCCTTATAGGGGATGAAGTCCAGTGCAGAAAGATCGGTGAATTCTTTGACGACATACCCTTTGTCGAATGCCAAACCAATGTTCCCCAGGATAAGCCCCTGCATAAAGTAGCCAAACGAAAGCAGGGCATCATTGTCTTTCCCGTTTGTCCCGATTTCCATTCCCGTGTTGATCAGTTTCAAAACGTCATTGGTTTGTGAAAGGGCTGCATACGAGTCATTCCAGAAGTATTCACTGACCTGGTCGGTCGGTGCAGTGACCGTATTATCCCACGGAGCCCGCGGTTCGCTGGATACATAGCTCCAGTAAAAGTTACCCCAGGAACAGGTAAACTGGTCGGCGGCAACCAATGACGTCACATGGATATTTGCCCGGCGTTGTCCCTGCCAGTAACTTAGATAAGCGCTCTCCAAAGCCGACCTGGCATCGTCTGCACTTGCCAGTACGCGCTCCGTATCGGGTTCATTATAATTCTCGACGTTCAGGTCCCCGCATCCCCAAAACAGGATTAATGCCGGAGCAAGGGAGAGGATCAATTTATTTATTTGTTTCATCGTTTAAACTTTTGTCGATTCAATTAGAGCGTAAATTCCAACGAGAAGGTGTATGTCCTGAAATTGGGATAATTGAAAATATCCATCGCGTAATTGGTCAAATCAGTGCCGGCAGATACTTCGGGGTCCCATCCGGAATATTTTGTGAAAGTCAGGAGATTCCGACCGAGTATCCCTGCTTTCATCCCTTTGATAAAGGGTACGCCGGCGCTGGAGAAAAAGCGTTTGTCCATGACGTAATAGATCGATAGTTCCCTTAATTTCAGGAAAGTGCCATCCTCCACAAACCGGCTGTTCACGTTACTTGCGTTATATAACGTCTGGTAGTAATAGAAACTCTTTTTCTTGTAATCCGTGACACCGTACATATCCATATCGCCATGCCGGTTATCCCTGTACAACCACTGTTTGGTCAGGTTGTAGATATCCCCTCCCTGTTTCCAGTGCCATAGCATATTCAATGTCAGGTTTTTCCATCTAAAAGTTGTCGTGAAGGCGAGGTTGAAATCCGGGTTCATATCGGCGATCCTGACAAAATCGGACGTTTTATCATGGTCCTGGTCCAACGCGATTGGTTTTTCTTCGACTGTTCCTTCGGTGCCTTTTGCAATCACATAGCCGTCGGCATTGACCGTATAACGATCGATTGTCTGTCCTGCGGGCAGTTGGTTGCGCATCTGGTCCAGGCCCCTCACCCAATCATAGCCATACATGATGCCAAATGTTTCGTTGTCCTTCAGATAAAAAGCGGACACCTCATTGGCCCCGGGCCCTACCTGGAATGGCGGTGCATCCAGTTTCTTCACCTTTTGCCTGACACGGTCGAATGCAAAATTGAATTTCAGGCCCGTATGTTTGTTTGCAATCGCCCGGACTCCTAAAGTGGCTTCCAGTGCTTTCCCTGAAAGCGTGGCCGCGTTTCTCCATTGCGCGACGTAACCGGTGGAGGCCGACAGCGGGACTTCGACAAAAGCATCTTTGGTTTCATTCCGGGAAGCAATCACTTCCAGTTCGAATTTATCCAGAAAGCCAATCGTTAAGCCAACTTCTTTTTCGATGGTTTCAGAAGGTTTTAAATTCTTATTCCCTATTGTATATTTATAGAAGGACCCATTGTCCAGGTCATACGCTTCATACTGATAGTTGAACCCCGGTCGTTGACCCGACGACCCAACTGCTGCCCTGATCTTTAATTCCTCGATCCCGGAAATTTCCACGTCTTCAGTGACCCGGTAAGCCCCGGAAAGACGGTAGTACGGGTTCCACCGGT